>NZ_JBHWVJ010000052.1:0-50714 GCF_042736725.1 Streptomyces sp. NPDC060028
GTGCACGAGGAATCGGCGCTGCGCCCCGCCACTTTGTGGCGGGGCCCCTCAGCTTTTTCGTTCCTTACGCCTTATGGGCGAAACGCCTCACGGGGCGAGCGGCGGACGGTAGCCGTCGGCCGTGCCCGGGCCGGACGCCGGGGAACCGTCCTCGCGGATGACCTCACCCTGGACGATCTTGCCGTCGGGCTGGTGGATCCGCGCCTGCTGGAAGGCGTCGCCGAAGGTGCCGGCGGGCGCGGCGGCCATCTTGCGCTCCAGGGAGCGGGCGAAACGGCGGCCGACCAGGGCCCGCACGGGCGGGAGCAGCAGGAGCAGGCCCACCGCGTCGGAGATCAGGCCGGGCATGATCAGGAGCAGGCCGGCCAGCATCGTCAGCCCGTTTCCGCTGCCGGGCTGCTGCGGGGTGGGCTGCCTGCCCGCCTGAGCCTGCTGGAAGGTTTCCGTCAGGTTCTTGAAGGCACGCCGCCCGGCCCGCTTGATGACCACCACGCCGAGCACCATGGCGCCCGCGAGCAGTGCGGCGACGGTCACGCCGCCGGCCGCGCCCGCGACCAGGCTGAGCAGCCAGATCTCCAGGATCAGCCAGGCGGCGATCGCCAGGGGAAGGAGCGTACGGGCAGGCGAGCGCCGCCTGGGAGCCGTCGAAGGAGAAACGCCGGTCGTCATGATGACCAGTGTGCCTGGCGGGGCATAAAAGCGACCTCAGTCGGAGGTACCGGACATCCCCTAGGGGTGCCGGGACGGCCCGGCGTCAGGCCTTCCCGGCCTGCCCGGCCTTGCCGGCCTTGCCGGTCAGCTTCTCCACGCGGGCCTGGATGCCCCACTGGGTGACCCGCCACAGGGCCTCGCGCACGATGTCCTTGCTCATCTTGCTGTCGCCGAACTCGCGCTCGACGAACGTGATGGGCACCTCGACGACGCGGAAGCCCTTCGCCACGGCACGGCGGGCCAGGTCGACCTGGAAGCAGTAGCCCGCGGAGGCCACCTCGTCCAGGCCCAGGCCCTCGAGGGTCTCGCGGCGGAACGCGCGGTAGCCGCCGGTGACGTCCCGGATCGGGACGCCCAGCATGAGGCGGGAGTAGGTGGAGCCGCCGCGGGAGAGGAACTCGCGGCTCTTGGGCCAGTTGACGACACGGCCGCCCGGCACCCAGCGGGAGCCCAGCACGAGGTCGGCGCCCTCCAGGGCGGTCAGCAGGCGGGGCAGCTCCTCGGGCTGGTGGGAGCCGTCGGCGTCCATCTCGACGATGACCCCGTAGCCGTTCTCCAGGCCCCAGGCGAAGCCGGCGAGGTAGGCGGCGCCGAGGCCTTCCTTGCCCTTGCGGTGCAGGACGTGCACGTGGTCGTCGCCGGCCGCCAGCTCGTCGGCGAGCTTGCCGGTGCCGTCCGGGCTGTTGTCGTCCGCGACCAGGATGTGGGCCTCGGGCACAGCCGCGCGGACGCGGCCGACGATCAGCCCGATGTTCTCCGCCTCGTTGTAGGTCGGAATGATCACCAAGGCCGTGCCGAGCGGTCCGTAGCTCCGCTGTCCGCCGTCGCTCACTGGGTCCCCTTTTGCGTTCTCGTACGTCCCGTACGTCTTGTCACAGAGGATGATTTTAGAACAGCGATCGGGGCCAGCGGTCCTTCGGGCCGACCCGGCTCCCGCTGGCTGCGGAGCGCCATGGCCGTTGTCTACTGGACCGCCGGGCCCGACCTGGGGCCACCCTCCCCCAGCTACGGCTGGGGGTGCCCCCACCGGCGAAACCTTCCCTCGCCCCCGAGGCGCGGGCGCGGCAGAGCGGACGGGTCCGTCCGGCACGGACGTCCTGTGGTGGACCCGGCCGAACTTATCCGGATCCGACCGCCCTTACCGAACCGCGACCGGTCTCATCACCCCTGTGGCCGTACGAATACCTCCCGGCCGCCGACCACGGTGGCCAGGCACACCGGCAGATCGGCGCCGGGGGTCAGGTCGGGCAGTCCGGGGGTGCCCGAGCGGGGGTCCGTGGACCATCGGGCGACCCGGTCGTCGGGGGCCTGGACGATCAGTTCCGCGGTCTGCCAGACGGCGTAGTCGGCCGGGGCGCCGGGTACGAGGACGCCCGCGTCGTCCCGTCCGAGGGCCCGCCAGCCGCCGCGGGTGTGGGCGGTGAAGGCGGCCCGTACGGAGATCCGGTGCTCGGGGGTCCGGTGGAAGGCGGCCGCGCGGACGGTGCCCCAGGGGTCGAGCGGGGTGACGGGGGCGTCGGAGCCGAAGGCGAGGGGGACGCCCGCCTTGAGCATCGCGGCGTACGGGTTGAGCGTGCGGGCGCGCTCGGCGCCGAGCCGGTCGGCGTACATGCCGTCCTCGCCGCCCCAGAAGGCGTCGAAGGCGGGCTGCACGGAGGCGGTCAGGCCGAGCTCCGCGAAGGCGGCGATGGTGGCCGGGGTCATCATCTCGGCGTGCTCGACGCGGTGCCGGGCAGCCCGGACACGGGCGAGGCCGACCTTCTCGGCGGCCGCGCGGACCCCTTCGACGACGGCGGTGACCGCGGCGTCCCCGATGGCGTGGAAGCCGGCCTGGAGTCCCGCCTCGGTGCAGGCGGCGACGTGCTCCGCCACGGCGCCCGCGTCGAGGTATCCGGTGCCGGTGTGGGAGGCATCGGCGTACGGGGCGTGCAGGCAGGCGGTGTGCGAGCCGAGGGCGCCGTCGACGAACAGGTCCCCGGCGGCCCCGATGGCCCCGAGCTCCCTGGCCCGGTCGAGGTCGCGGTCGGCCCAGTAGCCGAAGACGCGCGGGCCGGGGTGGGTCCGGGCGAGCTCCAGCAGGGCGGTGAAGTCCTCGGCGGAGGAGATGTCGGGTCCCCCGCACTCGTGGACGGAGCCGATGCCGAGGGAGGCGGCCCGGTCCAGGGCGGCCCGCTGGGCCTCGGCGCGCTGGTGGGGGGTGAGGGCGCCGAGCGCGGCGCGGCGTACGGCGTGGTGGGCGTCGCGGGTGAGCGGGGCGCCGTCGTCACCGACCCCGGGGACGAGGTCCAGCAGGGCGGTGGTGACCACGGCCGAGTGGGCGTCGATGCGGCTGAGGTAGAGCGGGCGGCCGCCGGTGGCCAGGTCGAGTTCCTCCGTGCGGGGTGCGCGGCGCTCGGGCCAGCGGGCGGCGTCCCAGCCGTGGCCGAGGAGCACCCGGTCGGCGGGCCGGCTCCGTGCGTACGCGCGTACGCGGTCGAGGGCGTCGGCGAGGTCGACGGCCCCGGACAGGTCCAGGCCGGTGAGGGCGAGGCCGGCGGAGGTGGTGTGGACGTGGGCGTCGGTGAACGCGGGCGTGACGAGCGCGCCGTCGAGGTCGACGACCTCGTCCACGCCCTGTGCGAAGGCGTCGGCGGCGCCCTCGGAGCCGACCCAGGCGATGTGGCCGCGCTCGACCACCATCGCGGTGGCGAAGGGGTCGGCGGGGCTGTGGACCTCTCCCCCGCGCAGGAGGACGGTCCGGGCGGATCCGGTTGCTCCGGCTGCGTCGGCGGAGTCGGCGGTGCGGTCTGTCATGCGGACCAGTCTCGCGGGTCGGACCGCCCCACCGGACCGCGGCCCCCGCACGGACCCCGCGCGGACCCCGCCGGGGCGCGGTCGGGGTGCGGCGCGGACGCGGCACGGGAGCGTCAGGGCGTCAGACGCGCGGGGGCCGCGATTCGTACGGGGTGGAGAGGACCACCGTGGTGCGGGTGGAGACGTGGGCCAGGGCGCGCAGCCGGCCCAGCAGGTCCTCCAGCTCCAGCGGGGTGGCGACGCGGACCTTGAGGATGTAGTTCTCGTCGCCCGCGACGCTGTGGCAGGCCTCGATCTCGGGGACTCCGGCCAGTCGCTCCGCGATGTCGTCCGGCGCGCTCGGGTCGAACGGCTTGACCGAGATGAAGGCCGTCAGCGGCAGGCCCACCGCCTCCGGGTCCACCACGGCCGCGTAGCCGCGGATCACTCCGCGCTGCTCCAGACGGCGTACTCGCTGATGGACCGCCGATGTGGACAGTCCCGTGGCCTTGCCCAGGTCCGTGTAGCTCATCCGCCCGTCCCGCACGAGCAGATCCACGATCTGGCGGTCCAGCTCCTCCATTGCGCTCATAGCCGCACAACCTACGGCCAAGAGCGCTTCAGGCCCAGCGCTGTCCACGGACCGGCTGGCACCTGCACCAGGCATGTGACCAAGGCCACAGGGGTATGGAGGCGTAGGCCGGGCGGTTGTGGTTACTCGTGCCGCGCGACGGGAAGTGCTTGGTGTGGCCGAGGCCGTAGAACCTGCCCGCCCGGCCCACCCAAGGGGGAGTACATCCATGCTGAACACCAAGCGCGCCGGTCGCATCGAACCGGAGCCCCTGGAACTTCTCGATTCCGAGGAGGGTGACGAGCTCGAATACCTCTACGACGCAGAGGGCTTCGAGATCCACCACGCCATCTGCCCCGACTGCGGCCAGTCGATCGCCCTCGTCGCGGACGAGGAATTCCTGCCGCAGCACGCGCTGTGCCTGACCCCGTGGAACCCGTTCGGGCTCACGGTGTGCGCGGGCACCGGGCGGCCCGCGGCCGACGCGCTGCCCACCGTCGACTTCGGCGGCGAGGAGGCGCCCGAGCTGGAGCCCGTCGTGCACCTCACGCTGCCGCTCGGCCTGGACTGGCGGACGCAGCCGTTCTCGCACGTCGGCGGTCCGGGCTCGCGTCCGGTGCAGATGCCGGAGCCCGCGGTGCTGCCCCGGATGCGGCAGCACGCGCAGGCCGCCTGAGCGCGACCCGAGTCACCAGTACGTGCCCTGCACCATGGCGGCCAGGCTGGCGTGGTGCAGGATCAGGCCGTCCGGGTCCGCGGGGATCTCGACCTCGCCGAAGTGCGCCTGCCGGTAGGCGATGCGCAGCATGACGATCCCGTGCCGCAGGGCGGCGTACAGGGTGTGGAACTCCATGTCCCGCGGGGTGTGGCCGGTGAGTTCGGCGTACCGGCGTTCGATGTCCTCGCGGCGCAGGAAGTCCGGCAGGCCGGGCTGGCCGAAGCCGACGGTGAGGTCCTGGAAGAACCGGTGGAGGTAGACGGTCCAGCCGAGGTCGACCTCGCGCGGGGCGCATGCGGCCATCTCCCAGTCCAGGACGGCGACGGGTTCGAAGCCGTCGGCCCGGTAGATGACGTTGCCGATGCGGGCGTCGCCCCAGTTGAGGACGGCCTCGCCCTCGTCGGCCGGCCAGAGCTCCTCCAGGCGGTCGAAGGCCCGCTCCAGCAGCGGCGAGCGGGCCAGGCCCGCCACCACCCATGCGTAGTAGGCGCGTTGGGCGTCGACGTGACGGCGCAGCGGGCTGCCCTCGCCCGGCGGGAGGAGGAACTCCGCCTCCTTGGCCGGGAACTGCTCGTGCAGGCGGCCCAGCAGCGCGACGGTGGCCTCCTGGAGGGCCTCGCGTTCGGCGTCGGTCGCGGCGTGCAGCCAGTTGCCCTCGTACGTGTAGGGCATGACGTCGGGCGGTACGCGGCCCTCGGCGCGGGCCATGACGAAGAACGGCGCCCCGAGCGGGCCGGGGTCCTCCTCCAGCCACTGCACGCGGGGGACGGGGAGGTCGGTGTGGGTGGCGACCAGGCTCATCACGCGGTGCTGGCGGGCCATGTCGTAGGTGGGGAAGACGGTGTAGGCGGCGGGGTCGGCGGCGAGGCGCAGTGCGCAGGCCGTGATCGGGGTGTCGGGGTGCTCGATGTCGAAGAGCAGGGTCTCGCTGGACATGCCGTTGGAGCCGGGGACGCGGGCGCCCGCGACCTTGGCGCCGGGGAGCCGGATGTGGAGCCAGGCGGTGAGGCGCCGGGTGAGTTCCTCGGGTTCGCGGGTGGAGGTGCGGGGACGCGGTGCCGTTGCCATGGGTGGGTCCCTTCCTGACTCTCTACTGCGCGACGGAGGAGTAGTCGGCGAAGCCGCTCGGGTCGTGGCGGCCGAAGCTGCCGTGCTCGAAGATGCCGTGGCCGGTCTGCCCGTCGAGGGTGAAGCGGGCCGAGTGGTCGGTGACGCCGAAGGCTGCCATGGGGTGGGCCGAGGGGTCGGAGAGGTCGTAGACGCGGCGGTCGCTCCAGCCGCGGCCCTGCCAGGTGCCGTGCTGCCAGTCGGCGGCGGGCGGGTAGCCGGCGCCGACGGCGAGCGGGGAGGAGTTGAGGATCTCCACGCCGAGTTCGAGGGGTTTGCGGGCCGGGTCGGTGAGGTGGACGACGGCGCTTCGGGGGTGGCGGCTGCCGGGGCGGTAGCGGATCTCGGTGTGCGGCCAGCCGAGTTGGACGTCGTGGCGGCCGCTGTCCTCGGGGAAGACCTGGACGGCCTCGTTCAGGATGCGGTGGCCGTCGGCGTCCTCCTGGGCGATGACCATGAGGAAGCGGTCCTCGAAGCGGACGGGGATCCAGAGCCAGTGGAAGCCCTCGGGGCGGTGCTCCTCGGCGGCGCGGCCGCCGTCCTCGCCGGGTATGGGGCGTACGCCCCAGCTGCGGTCGCGGGTGCCGGTCCATTCGTGGGGCGTGAGGGTGAGTTCCTCGCCCTTGGCGCGGATGGTGCCGCAGGCGTTGCCCGCCTGGACGAAGCGGCGGCCTTCGAGCATGAGGCGGTCGCCGCGGCGCTGGATGTGGTGGGGCTCCCAGACGGCCGGGAACTCGGCGGTCCAGGTGATGTCGTACGAGAGCCCGTCCGGGTCTTCGGGGTCGGGGTCGCACTGGAGGGTGATCTGCTTCAGGGGGGTGTCGACGAGGATGCGCAGGGGGCCGACGGAGAGGTTCATGCGGTCGTCGGTGAGGGCGTCGGAGGCGCGGACGGCGAGGAGTTCGTCGCCGATGCGCAGGGTGGCGTAGGCGTCGATGACGCCGGCGTTGGGGTAGACGCCGAGGCCGAGGATGAGGACGGCTCGGCCGGCGTGGTCGAAGACGTGGAAGATGCAGCGGTCGTAGGCGTTCCGGTCGCCGCTGACGAGGTGCTTCATCGACAACGGGGCCTGGTGGACGGGGTATTCGTCGAGCGGTACGGGCCGGTCGGCGGGCATGGCGGACCTCCTGGGCACGGGCCGGGCTGGGCCGGGCGGGGCTGGGCCCCGGGCGGAGATGACGGTACGTCAGAAACTGCGCCGGGGGCCATACTTCTGGCACTCCTTGACAGCCCGGCACACCACGCCGTCGCTCTCCGAGGGCGCGCCACGCGGGTCGCCTCCGGCGGGGGCCGCAGGTACCGCCGGGCCGGGCCGCAGCCGGGCCGCCTACCCCCGGGGGAGACACGCCGGGCCACGCGGTCCTCGGCAGCGAGCGCAGACACCGCGCGGGAACCACCGGAGCTCCCCGGCCGCCCCCCGGCGGCGCCGCGCAGGGCCACCGGGGGACGAGGCACACCGGGGCTGCCGGCCACCGGCGGCGGGTGCCGGTGCCGCCGCAGACCGGGCTCCGGGGCCAGCCGGCGGTGGGTCGGCAGGGCCGCTGCTGGGGGACACAGCGGGCCCCGCGGGTCCTCGGCAGCGAGCGCAGGGAGCACCGGAGCTCCGCGGCCGCCCCCCGGCGGCGCCGCGCAGGGCCGCCGGGGGACGAGGCACACCGGGGGTGCCGGACCCCGGCGGCGGCTGCCGGTGCGCGGGAGCGGGCTCCGGGGTCGGTCCCCGGTGGTGGGCGGCAGTGCCGCAGCGGGGTTCCGCGCCTCAAACGCCGGCGGGGCCGTACATGCCGGTGAGGCCGGAAAGGGGAGAGTGGGAGGGGTCGAACGGATGGGCGGCGGCGGGGAGGGGTTACGCGGGGGCGCGGTGGCGCGTTGGCCCGGCATGACCACGATGGAGACCTCCACACCACGGGTGGGGCGTCGGCGGCGGCCGGCCTCGGACGGGTACGAAGAATCGGTTCGGCAGGCGGCGGCCCGACACCCCGACCCGCCCATCTACCTGGCCCTGCTGGCCCGCTGGACCGAGGACGGCCGGACCGTGCCCGGGCTCCGCGACCCGGAGTGGTCCCGGATCGCCTCCTCCCCGATCTGGCCGACCGGCCCCCTTTTCGGCGGCCAGTAGCCCGGGCCCGGCCGCGTCACGCGCGGCAGGGCCCGGGTACGGCTCACGGTCGGCGCGCGCCCTCGGCGCCGGACGTGCGGCTAGCGCGTCTCCGGCCCCGCCAGGTGGCGGGCGATCACCATGCGCTGGATCTGGTTCGTGCCCTCCACGATCTGCAACACCTTCGCCTCCCGCATCAGCCGCTCCACCGGGAAGTCCGCCGTGTAGCCGTAGCCGCCGAGGACCTGGACCGCGTCCGTGGTGACGGCCATCGCCGCGTCGGTGCAGAACAGCTTGGCCATGGCCGCCTGCCGGGAGAACGGCTTGCCCGCGTCCCGCAGCCGCGCCGCGGCCAGGTACAGCGCCCGGCCCGCCTCGATCTTCGTCGCCATGTCGGCCAGCATGAAGCGCAGCCCCTGGAAGTCCGCGATCGGGTGGCCGAACTGCCTGCGGTCCAGTGCGTACGTCAGGGCCTCGTCCAGCGCGGCCTGCGCGACGCCGACGGCGCAGGCCGCGATGCCGAGCCGGCCCGCGTCCAAGGCGGCCAGCGCGATGGTGAAGCCCTGGCCCTCCTCGCCGATGCGGCGGCTGTCCGGCACCCGTACCCCGTCGAAGTGCAGCTGGGCGGTGGGCGAGCCCTTCATGCCCATCTTCTTCTCCGGGACGGCCGCCGTCAGGCCCTGCGCGTCGCCGGGGACCAGGAAGGCCGTGATGCCCTTGGGGCCCTCGGCGCCGGTGCGCGCCAGCACCGTGTAGAAGTCGGCGACCCCGCCGTGGGTGATCCAGGCCTTGGTGCCGGTGATGACCCAGTCCCCACCGTCCCGGACCGCCTTGGTGGTCAGGGAGGCCGCGTCGGAGCCCGCGGCCGGTTCGGAGAGGCAGTACGCGCCCAGCAGGCCGCCGCCGAGCATGGCGGGCAGGTGGGCGCCCTGCTGCTCCTTGGTGCCGTAGCCGGCCAGGCCGTGGCAGGCCAGGGAGTGCACGCTGACGCCGAGCCCGACGGTGAGGCGGGCCGCGGCCAGCTCCTCCAGGACCTGGAGGTAGACCTCGTACGGCTGCTCGCCGCCGCCGAATTCGCCGGCGTACGGGAGTCCGAGCAGGCCGGCCTCGGACAGCAGGGTGAAGACCTCGCGCGGGAAGCGCCCGGCGTCCTCTTCCTCGGCGGCCCGGGGGCGGATCTCCCGCTGTGCGATCTCGCGTACGAGCGCCAGAAGGTCGCGGGACTCCTCGGTCGGCAGCTGACGGTCAACCGGCTGCGGGGCGCGGTCGGTCATGGCGGCGCTCTCCTCATTCGTGGGCACGGGGCGGCGCGTGAGGGTGTGACGCGACGCCGGGTCTCGGTGCTCTCACAGCCGATACTGCCCCGCCGGATCGCGGAAGGGGCTGTTCAGTGGCTGCGGCGGTTGAGTATGCCTGATCAGGAGCTTCCCGTCACGGGTACGAGATCGCCGTCCGGGACGGGCGGAGCCGGGCACTGCGGGACGAACTCCGCGATCACCGTCAGCGTCCCCCGCAGCTGGCGGACCAGGAGGGCCCCGAGCTGGGCGCGGTCCGGCTGGCCGTCGGCCCCCGCTGCCGCCGCACCCGCGCCCGCGCCCGCCGCGAGGGCGCCGATCCACTCCAGCGTGATTCCCTCGACTCCCGAGAGCCAGCCGACCAGGGCCAGCCGTGCGAGGGGCGGGAGGGTCCGGTGCCCGTACGCGCCTTCGGCGATGGTGGCGACCAGTTCCTCGCGGACGGCGTCGCGGATGGCGAGGACCTCGGAGTCGGAGCCGACCCCGCCGGTGACGATGGTGCGGTAGGCGGCCTGGTGGTGCTCGGCGTAGTACAGGTAGCCGTCGACGGTGCGGCGCACCCGTTCGGCGTTGGGGAGCTCGGTCTCCCCGCCGGCGCGGGCGACGAGCTCGGCGACCGAGTCCTCGACGATGGCCAGGTAGTAGCCGCGTTTGCTCTTGAAGTAGTAGTAGATGAGCCCCTTGGCGATGCCCGCCTGCTTGGCGATGTCGTCCACGGAGAGCGCGTCGTACGAGGTGTCGGCGAACAACTTGCGCCCGATGGCTATGAGTTCGGCCCGTCGAACCTGCGAACGCCTGCTCGTCCCACGCTGTTGAC
The DNA here is from genome assembly GCF_042736725.1 of Streptomyces sp. NPDC060028. Taxonomy (NCBI): domain Bacteria; kingdom Bacillati; phylum Actinomycetota; class Actinomycetes; order Kitasatosporales; family Streptomycetaceae; genus Streptomyces; species Streptomyces sp. NPDC060028. The sequence goes on from NZ_JBHWVJ010000052.1 coordinate 10,087, forward strand.
TATTATTCAAATTCGGCCCTAGCCTCGAACTGCCACAGGATGTCCGCAGTATGGCATCCGGGCACTTCCCCTGCGCACTGGACGAACACCTCATGGGCAAGGGCACGAGACCCCCCGCGGAGGGCCGGGTCGACTGTAAGAAGCTGAGCAGCAAGGGCCTGGCCTCTTACGTGCAGACGGACCGCTCCGTCGACGGCAAGGGACATCCGGTGGCGCTGCTCGGCATCGGCGAGGCCACCTGGCCGACATCTGCCAGGCGGCCGAGGTGGACACCCCGCTGACCGCCGGCGGTCCGGCCGGCAGGTCACCGCGAGCAGCCTCGTCATCGACGGCGAGGATCTCGACGGCCACGCCACCTTCGGGACGGCCCAGATCGGCCGGGACGCCTCCCCCCTCGACACGGTGCCCGGGGTCGCGGTCGGGACCGAGCTCTTGCTGGTCCCGCTCTCGCCGCTGACCGTGCTGGTCAGCCTGGGTCTCGGGGGGATCGCGGCCATCGGCATCGCGCTGATCGCCGCCGGGATGTTCCTGTGGTTCCTGCCGCAGACCCGGGCGTACGTCTCCGTCCACGCGCTGCTGCTGTCGGTGCTGTCGTCCGTGGCGACCAACCTCGGCGGGTTCCTGCTCGGGATGCTGCTCGGCTGGCGGCGCTGGTGACGGCCGCGCCGCCGGCGCGGGGCGCGCAGGGCGCACCGCGACCTGGCCAGGTTCAGCGGCTGCATCGAGGGGCTGCCGGCTCCGCCGGTCATCCCGCCGTTCGTGTTCATGACCCAGGTGAGCGCCGAGCAGGCGCTGGTCACCTCCGACGTGATCGTCACCGACGGACTGCGGCTGGAGGCCTCGTGATCCCCGTGCAGGCGGCGCCGCTGTGGGGGCCGGGTGCTGGGGGTATCTGCAGGCGGTGGCCGGGTATTTCCTGCTGATCTTCACCCTGATCCACGGGTGGGACGGCAGCGGGTACCGGCGGCTGCTGAGCGCTGATCCGCGGGCCTACGCCGGCTGGTCCGCGGACAGCGCGGTCAACAACGTGCCGGGTTTCGCGACTTCGGGAGGGCTGGCGGCTGCCGGGGGCGGCGGCGGACCTCAAGGTGCCCCGCCTGCCGGCCGTGGTGATCGCCGGGGCGGGGGTGTACGTGCTGCCGTTCGCGGGGGAGCTGGGCGCGAGTGTCCGGCCGGGCTGGTGCTGCTGCCGGCACGCTCGTCGGTGCGGCGGCTCTACGGGCTCGTGGGCGTTGCGGACCCGCACTGGCGGGCAGAGCCGCAGGAGGCGGGCGCCGGGGCCGGGGAGGCCGGGGCGGGGAGGTTAGAGCCAGCCGACCTGGGTGACGAACATGGCGACGACGACCACGAGGATCCAGCCGAGCACGTGCTCGAGCCAGGCGGAGTCCTCCTTGGGGCCACCGGTGCCCACGAGGTTGCGGGCACGGGCAGTGAGGGTGGCGCTGGAAGTCGTCATGCCGTCCAATGTGCCAGCGTTCGCCGCTTTCGCGGGAGAGACGATGGTCACTGGTGGCACGCGTCACGCGGCACACCTCGCACGGCATGCCGCCGGGCCCCGGCCGTGTCAGCCGGGGCCCGGCGGCGGCGGAAGCGTCCGCCCGGGCGGTGTCCGCTCAGGTGGCGGTGCCGCGCCGGTTGTCGCGCCTGCCCCCTGCCATGGCCGCCATGGCCAGGCCGAGGCACACGGCGACGGCGCCGGTGATGACATTGCTCGTCACGCTGCGGGTCGTGTCCATCTCACCGGCGATGACCCACGGGGCGATGATCGTCCAGGCCCCGATCGCGACCGCCGTCCAGGCCATCGCATGGGTGCGCTCGTACGCCGAGCCCAGTCCGCCCATGCACAGACAGAACGCCAGGCCGGCGATGAGGTTGTTGACGGCCAGCGGGCCGAGCACGCTGAACCCGGCGATCCATGGCGAAGCCGCCAGGTACAGGCCCGTGATCAGCGCCAGTGCCTCCACGGCCTGCGCGCTGGGAGTGGTGGTCACCCGCTCGAACCGAGTCCGCATCTCGGCAAGGTCCGGGTGGTGTTCGATGTTCGTGTTCGGATGGGTGGTCATGGTGGGCTGCCTCCTACGAGAAGCCTTACATGCCCTTTATGCCCACAATCTTCCCATTCAGCCCTTCGGACCAGCGGACGTTTTCACGGCGTTCACAGCACTCCTACCTTCCGCAGCGCCTGGATCTGTGCGGCGCTCGGGCGGATCGGGCCGTAGAGGTAGCAGACTCCCCCGGTGCCCGAGACGACCTTGCCCGCGGCGTTGTGCCGCTTGGTGCGCAGCCAGTTGTTCTCGAACTCGCGGCGCCGGTAGACCCGGCGCACGGCCGCGTTCGCGGCCGAGTTGGGGTCGTTGGCGATGACGTCACCGGACGCCGTGAAGCCGATCACGGTCATGAGGTGGCCGGCGGTGCCGTAGCCCGCGCCGGTGAGCTCCTCGGACCGGAAGGACTGGGAGGTGATGGCCGGGATGCCGGCCCGGACCAGCGTCTCCAGGTCGGTCAGCGAGCCGAGCCGGGTGACGAGGCCGGCGAGCTGGCGGTAGGTGGCGGCGTAGGCGGCGTTGAAGGGCCAGTTGCCGCAGCCCTTGTAGGCGGCGTCGTAGGTGGAGCGGGCGGCGTGGCAGACCTGCGGGTCGGCGTAGGTTTTGTTGACCCAGGCCAGGGACTTCGCGGCGGGCCTGCGGCCCCAGAACTCGATGATCATCTGCGAGGAGGTGGGGCTGCACCAGGCCTCGCCGCCGTTGTCGTACTCGGGGTACTGGCCGAGGTGGGTCTCCTGCGAGTAGCGGGGCACCTTCAGCTCGTGCGCCGCGCCCGACGGGGCGGAGGCGGGGACGGTGAACCGGTCCGGGACGTGGGAGACCATCGCTCCCGCCAGCCACACGGTGGGGCCGCGCAGGGCGCCCGGCTTGCGGTAGAGGGTCAGACGCAGCCGCCAGTCCTTGATCCGCAGGCCGCCGGCCGTGGTGGGTGCGTCCACGGCCAGGGTGTCGGTCCAGACGGTGGACTTGCCGTCGGTCTGGCCGTCCACCGAGGTGCGCCGGATGTCGCCGTCGCCGGAGGCCCAGCGGCCCATGACGTACCAGGGGGTGGCGGTGCCGTCGGTGTAGGTGCCGCGCAGCTCGGTCTGGATCCAGGTGCCGGCCGGGGTGCGGGCGTTCCACGAGGCGATGGCTTCGGTGGCGGGCACGGTGGAGACGTGCACCGGGGAGGTCCAGGTGGCGTACTCCCAGGTGCTCTTCTTGCGGGTGTGCGGGTCGGCGTAGTCCATGCGGCCGGCCGGGGTCTTGATCTCCAGGCCGGGGCGGGCGCCGCCGACGGCGGTGGTGCCCTGGTGGAAGCCGGCGCGCCAGTGGGCGTACGAGTACCAGAACCGGTTGTCCACGGTCTTGGCGGACGCCGCCGCGGCGGCGAGGGCCGGGGCGGCGCCCGGGGCGGCGGACGGTGCGGCGCCCGCCGCGGGGCCGGAGGAGGCCGCCGAGGCCCTCCCCCCGGGCAGGGTGGCGGCGGTGGCGGCCGCCAGGGCGACGGCGAGCAGGGCCCGGCGTGGCGTGGGTGCGGTCATCGGCGTGGCCCCCCAGGGGTCGGTGCGGCGGACGGTGCGGTGGTTCGGGCTTCCACGGCCTTCACCCTTGCAGTTCCCGGTGGCCGGACGCCGAAGCCACGCATCCGTGTCGGGGGTGACGCCGGGCGGCCGCCTGGTGCTGTGGCCGGAAAGGTTCACCGCACTACGCTGGCCGGGTGGAGTCACATCAGTCACCCCCCGCGCAGCAGTCACTCGAAACCCTCGCGAGCGCGCTCGCCGCGCTGCCGCCTTCCCTCGGGCCGGTGCGGCTGATCGGCATCGACGGGCACGCCGGGTCCGGGAAGAGCACCTTCGCGGCGCGGCTCGCCGGGGCGCTGGGCGGTGCGCCCGTGCTGCATCTGGACGACGTGGCCACCCACCAGGAACTGTTCGGCTGGGCGGAGCGGCTGCGTGCGCAGGTGCTGGAGCCGCTCGCGGCCGGCCGGGCCGCGCACTGGGCCCCGTACGACTGGGTGGAGCGGCGGTTCGGTCCGGAGCGGGTGCTGGAGCCGGCGGCGGTGCTGCTCGTGGAGGGGGTCGGGGCCGGGCGGCGGGTGCTGCGTCCCCATCTGGCGCGGCTGCTGTGGATGGAGCTGCCGCGCGTGACCTCGTGGGGGCGCGGGCGAAACCGGGACGGGCGTGAACTTTCCGACTTCTGGGACGGATGGGAGCGCGCGGAGCTCGCGCACTTCTCGGATGATCCTTCGCGCCCCTTCGCGGACGCCCTGGTACGCCAGAGCGGTACGGGATACGAGTGGACTTGCGGGACTGCCGTGCCCCCGGGAACGACCGCTTCCGTCACCGCGAGTGACGAGCTCCCCCGGGCCTGAGCGGCTCCTGGAATCCGCTCCTCCCAGGCTCCACCGGGCCGCTTGACCCGGGCGCCGCGGCGGCCTTACGTTCTCAAGGCGCGGTCTTCCAAGGCCGCAGCGGACACGAAGCCCCCGATTGTTCCCCCGTGATCGGGGGCTTCGTTCTGTCCGCATCCGCTCCGCTGCCGCGTCGCGCGGGCGAAACCGACCCCGAATCTTCACGCTGCGTCACCACGACCGCCCGGGGTACGCTCCCGACGCATGCCCGCCGCACCCTACGTAAGGTGCGTAACCGCAGGTACGATGCACCCCTGATTTCATCGGCGCTGGACAACTCGCGCGCACCACGCGGGGGTTGCCGCGCACCACGGGGGCAGGCTTGTGGGGGACGTGATGGATTTCGGCACGCCGGGCAGCACCCACGCCCCGGCCGAACTCGCCTGGCTGCGGGGGGTGGACGCCTGCACCATGGGCGCCTATCCGCAGGCCGAGGAGGAGTTCCGGGCGGCGGTACGACTGGATCCCGCGATGGCCGACGCCTGGCTGGGCCTGCACGCGCTGCGGGTCGACACGACCAACGCCTTATTGCGCATGTACACCCATCGGGACCGTTTCGGCGAGCAGCGGGCACGACACCGGCGGACCCTGAACTCCTGGTACTGGCTGGGCTGGTGGGTGCAGCCGGTCCTGGAGAGCCGCCGCGACCTGCTGCTGGCCCACGCCTCGCACTGGCTGGACGGGCGCCACGTGCCCGAGCTGGACCAGGCGTTGGCGGCGCTGCCCCCGGTGGACGCGGATCCGCAAGTGCGGTTCCTGCACGCCTGCCGGGCCTATCTGGTCAAGGACTGGGAGCAGTTGGTCCGGCACACCGAGCCGCTGGTGGACGATCCGCTGCTCGGCATCGAGGCGGGGCTTTTCGGGGGGATGGCCCGGGTCCGGCTGGAGATGTACGGGCAGGCCGAGCCCCTGCTGTCGGCGGCGCTGATGCGCTGCCGCAGCGAGCAGCCGCAGCGCAAGGAGTTGCGGTACTGGCTGGCGCGGGCGCACGAGGGCACGGGGCGCAGTGCGGCGGCGCTTCCGCTGTACCGGGCGGTGCACCGGGTGGATCCGGCGTTCATGGACACGGCGGCCCGGCTGACGGCCATCGAGGACAGCGATTGCATCGACGGGTACGACGGCTACGAGGGCTATGCCGGGGACTCCCGCGTCGGCGGGCACGGCTTGGCTCCCGGCGGCGGGGGCTTCGCGGCGGTGGCGCTGGGCGGCGGTCCCGTACAGGACATCGCGGCGGACGGGCAGGTGGAGCAGGACCCGCTGACGGCCGCCGATCCCCCGGAGCCGCGCCACGGCCCGGGAACGCCGCCCCAGCCGCCCGGCGCGGGCGGAAGCGGGGGCACGGGCGGGGGCGGGGGCCGGCTGGAGGGCGTACGGCGCAAGGTGTCGGTGCCGCCGCAGCCGGCGCCGGCGGGGCTGCCCACCGGGCCCGCCGATCCGGCGGCGCTCGCCGAGGCGCTCGCGGAGCTGGAGCGGATGGTGGGTCTGGAGCCGGTGAAGCGGCAGGTGAAGGCGCTCTCGGCGCAGTTGCACATGGCCCGGCTGCGGGCCGGCCAGGGTTTACCGGTACAGCCGCCGAAACGGCACTTCGTCTTCTCCGGGCCCTCCGGCACGGGCAAGACGACGGTGGCCCGGATCCTGGGCCGGGTGTTCTACGCGCTGGGCCTGCTCGGCGGCGACCACCTGGTGGAGGCCCAGCGGGCGGACCTGGTGGGCGAGTTCCTCGGGCAGACGGCGGTGAAGGCCAACGAGCTGATCGATTCGGCGATCGGCGGGGTGCTCTTCGTGGACGAGGCGTACAGCCTGTCCAACTCCGGTTACAGCAAGGGCGACGCGTACGGGGACGAGGCCCTGCAGGTGCTGCTGAAGCGGGCGGAGGACAACCGCGACCACCTGGTGGTGATCCTGGCGGGCTATCCGGCCGGGATGGACCGGCTGCTGGCGACCAATCCGGGGCTGTCCTCGCGGTTCACCACCCGGGTGGACTTCCCCAGCTACCGGCCGCCGGAGCTGACCGCGATCGGCGGGGTGCTGGCCGATGCGAACGGGGACCGCTGGGACGAGGAGGCGCTGGAGGAGCTGCGCAGCATCAGCGGGCACGTGGTGGAGCAGGGCTGGATCGACGAGCTGGGCAACGGCCGGTTCCTGCGCACCCTGTACGAGAAGAGCTGCGCGTACCGGGATCTGCGGCTGTCGGGCTTCGCGGGGGATCCTTCGCGGGACGACCTGGCGACGCTGCGGCTGGCGGACCTGATGCAGGCGTACGGGGAGGTCCTGTCGGGCCGTGGGCCGCAGGAGCGGCCGGAGCCGCCGACGCCGTGAGCCGGGCCGGTGTCCTTCCTGCGGCATGACCGGGGCCCCTACGGCATGACCGGGGGCGGACCGGAGAAGGCCGCGATCGCGGAGAGGACCAGGAAGGCGATGATCGCGGCGATCAGGAACCAGACCGCCGAGAGGGGCCGTCCGCCGTCTCGCTCCGCCCACTGCGCGTCCGCCTCGCCGTCACCGAGCCTTCCCCGCAGCAGGGCGCGGACCTGCGCCGCGAACGCCGGGTCCGCTGCCGCGAGTTCCGTCACGGCCGACTCGAGGTCATGGGCGGCGGCCGGTGCGTGCGGTGCGCGCTCGAAGGCGACGACGGCGCCCGCGCGATCGGCCGGCAGCCGGTCGAGGAGCACCTCCCGCAGGCGGCGTGCCACCGGGGAGGGCGCGTCGGGGTCCTCCCTCAGCCGGTCCAGTACCTCGCGGGCCGTGTCCCGGAACTCTGACCGCATGTTCGCGCCCCCTCACACCGTCGTGGCGCGAGTATGACGGACGGCCGTGGCCGCCGGACCCGTCGTGCGACGGATCCGGCGACGGGGTCAGGCGGAGAGCGCGCGCTCCGGGCGGAGTTCGGGCCTGCGGGCCTGCGGGGCCGTGCGGTGGGCGGGGTCGCGGACCTCGCCCACCAGCATCTCCAGGACGTCCTCCATGGCAACCAGGCCCAGGACCCGCCCCGCCGGGTCGGCGACCTGGGCGAGGTGGGTGGCGTCCCGGCGCATGACGCTGAGCGCGTCGTCCAGCGGGAGGGTGGAGCACAGGATGGTCATCCGGCGCCAGACCCGCTGGGGTACGGCCCGCTCCCGGTCCTCCAGGTCCAGTACGTCCTTCACGTGCAGGTAGCCCATGAAGGCGCCGTCGTCGGCGCGGACGGGGAAGCGGGAGTACCCGGTGCGGACGGTGAGCTGCTCGATCTGCCGCGGGGTGGCCGAGGGGCCGACCGTGACGAGCCGGCCCGGGGCGAGGAGGACGTCGGTGACCGGGCGGCTGCCCAGCTCCAGGGCGTCCTCCAGGCGCTCCTGCTCACCGGGGTCGAGGAGACCGGCCTGCCGGGAGTCCTCGACGAGCCGGCCGAGCTGCGCCGAGGTGTAGACGGCCTCGACCTCGTCCTTGGGCTCGACCTTGAAGAGCCGCAGGACGAGCTTGGCGCAGGCGCCGAGGGCGGTGGTGACCGGCCCGCAGAGCCGGGCGAAGGCGACCAGGCCGGGGCTGAACCACAGCGCGGTCTTCTCGGGCGCGGCCATGGCGAGGTTCTTGGGGACCATCTCGCCGATGACCAGGTGCAGGAAGACCACGGCGGCGAGCGCGAACGCGTAGCCGAGGGGGTGGATCATGCCCTCGGGTACGCGGGCCGCGTGGAAGACGGGCTCCAGCAACCGGGCCACGGTGGGCTCGGCGACCGCGCCGAGGGTGAGCGAGCAGACGGTGATGCCGAACTGCGCGGCGGCCATCATGCGCGGCAGGTTCTCCAGGCCGTGGAGCACCTGGCGGGCCCGCTTGGAGCCGGCCGCGAGGGGCTCGATCTGGCTGCGGCGTACGGAGACGAGCGCGAACTCGGCGCCGACGAAGAAACCGTTGGCCAGGACGAGGAGCAGGGCGAAGAGGAGCTGGAGCGCGTTCACCGGCGGCCACCCACCGGTTCCGGCTCGGCGGGCGCGGGCACGGCGCCCAGCGGCGTGGTGCGCACCAGCCGGACCCGTTCGGCCCGGTAGCGGCCGACCTGGCGGACGGACAGCTTCCAGCCGGGGAGTTCGGCACGGTCCCCGGGAGCGGGGATGCGGCCGAGCAGGTCGGCGACGAGGCCGGCGACGGTCTCGTACGGGCCTTCGGGAACCTCGAGGCCTATCCGGCGCAGGGTCTGGACGCGGCAGCTGCCGTCGGCCTCCCAGGAGGGGCGGCCGTCCTCGGCGGGTACGGCGGCCAGCTCGGGGCTCTCGTCCTCGGCGAGGTCGTGCTCGTCGCGGACCTCGCCGACGAGTTCCTCCACGATGTCCTCCAGGGTGACGACTCCGGCGGTGCCGCCGTACTCGTCGACGACGACGGCCATCGGCTGTTCGCTGCGCAGCCGCTCCAGCAGCGGCTGCACCGGCAGGGAGCCGGGTACCCGTAGCGGGGCGACGCAGATGCGGCTGACGGTGGTGCGGCCGCGCTCGTCCTCGGGGACGGCGAGTGCGTCCTTGAGGTGGACGACGCCGGTGATCTCGTCGATGCGGTCGCGGTAGACGGGGAAGCGGGACAGGCCGGTGGCGCGGGTCAGGTTGAGCACGTCGGCCGCGGTGGCCGTGTGCTGGAGTGCGCTGACCCGGATCCGGGGGGTCATGACGTGCTGGGCGGTGAGTTCGCCCAGCGAGAGGGTCCGTACGAAGAGGTCGGCGGTGTCCTGTTCGAGGGCGCCGGCCTGGGCCGAGTGGCGGACCAGGGAGACCAGTTCGCCGGGGGTGCGGGCGGAGGCCATCTCGTCGGTGGGCTCCACGCCGAGCGCGCGTACGAGGCGGTTGGCGACGGCGTTGAGGCCGGCGATGACCGGGCGGAAGGCGCGGGAGAAGGCGTTTTGGGGGCCGGCGACGACGCGGGCCACCTGGAGCGGCCGGGAGATCGCCCAGTTCTTCGGGACGAGCTCGCCGACGACCATCTGGACGGCGGAGGCGAGCAGCATGCCGATGACGACGGCGACGCCGGGGACGGCTCCTCGGGGCAGGCCCGTCGCGGCGATCGGCCCGGCCAGCAGGGCGGCGAGGGCCGGCTCGGCGAGCATGCCGACGACGAGGGAGGTGATGGTGATGCCGAGCTGGGTGCCGGAGAGCTGGAAGGACAGCTCCCGCAGGGCCTTGACCACCGTACGGGCACGGCGGTCTCCGTCGGCTGCGGCGCGTTCGGCCTCGGGTCTCTCCACGGTGACGAGGCCGAATTCGGCTGCCACGAAGAATCCGTTGGCGAGGATCAGAACGAATGCCGCCACGAGCAGGAGTAGCGGGGTGGTCATGCCGCCGCCTCCGGGGGGAGGGCGGCGCGGGTACTACCGGACGATCCGTCCATTGCTGGAGGGAGTCACTCCTCAAGTCGCAGGTGCCCACGGGCCTCGGGGTCCCGGGGCCGGTGGGAGGGCGCCGGTCCGCGCCCCGCCACCAGGGTAGTCACTGAGATCGCCGCCGCAATGGGACGCATCGACGAGCCTCGGCGGGGTCAGTGGTCGTTTGCACCGGTTCCGTGCGTTTCGGCCAGGGCGCGCAGCGTCCGGGCGTCACCGATCGCCTGCTGCTTGGCGACCCCGGGCTGGATGCCCAGTGCAGGCAGGCTCGTGCCGTCGCTGAGGTCGAGGAACACCCAGGGATCGCCGGGGCGGAGGTTGACGCGCAGGATCTGCGCCCACTCCAGGCGGTGGGTCCTGGTGAGGTTGACCACGGTCACGCCGCCCTCGTCGGCGACCACCTTGGGGCGGCTGAGCAGGACGAGGACGGAGGACAGCAGCACGGCGGTGAAGATGAAGCTGATCCGCTCACCCGGATGGAGGGTGTCGAGGAGCAGGGCGATGGCCGTGATGGTGAGGAACATGGCGGCGCCGACGCCCAGCAGAACGACCCGGGTGCGGGTCGGCCGGAAGGTGACCGGCAGGGCGGGCGGTACGTGCTGGGCGGCGGGCTCGGCCATGGGTGCGGTGCCTATCGGAGCGTCGGGACGGCGTACGGGTCAGAGCCGGCAGGCGTGGATCGAGGTGGTGAGGATCGCGCGCGCGCCGAGCGCGTACAGGTCGTCCATGATCCGCTGGGCTTCCTTGGCCGGGACCATCGCGCGGACGGCGACCCAGCCTTCGTTGTGCAGCGGGGAGACGGTCGGCGACTCCAGGCCCGGGGTGAGGGCGACCGCGCGCTCCAGGTGCTCGGCGCGGCAGTCGTAGTCCATCATCACGTAGCTGCGGGCCACCAGGACGCCCTGGAGGCGGCGCAGGAACTGCTGGGCCCGCGGGTCGTCGGTGTCGGTGCCGTTGCCGCGGATCACCACGGCCTCGGAGGTGAGGATCGGCTCGCCGATGACCTCCAGGCCGGCGTTGCGCAGGCTGGTGCCGGTCTCGACGACGTCCGCGATGATCTGGGCGACGCCGAGCTGGATGGCGGTCTCGACCGCGCCGTCGAGGTGGACGACGGCGGCGTCGATCCCCTTCTCGGCGAGGTGCTTGGCGACGATTCCCTCGTACGAGGTCGCGATCGTCATCCCGTGGAAGTCCTCGGGGCCCTTCGCGGTGCCGGGGATGGTGGCGTAGCGGAAGGTGGACCGGCCGAAGTTCAGCGGCAGGATCTCCTCGGCGCTGGCGCCGGAGTCGAGCAGCAGGTCGCGGCCGGTGATGCCGATGTCGAGCTTGCCGGAGGACACGTAGATCGCGATGTCCTTGGGGCGGAGGTAGAAGAACTCCACCTCGTTCTCGGGGTCGACGACCACGAGCTCCTTGGACTCCTTGCGCATCCGGTAGCCGGCCTCATGGAGCATCGCCGCCGCCGGTCCGGAGAGTGAACCCTTGTTGGGGACGGCGATGCGCAGCATGGGGCTTCCTTCGGCGTGGATACGTGAACTACGGGCAGGGGGTGCGGGCCGGTCAGAGGTGGGAGTAGACGTCGTCGAGGGAGATCCCGCGCGCCACCATCATCACCTGGACGTGGTAGAGCAGCTGGGAGATCTCCTCGGCGGCGGCTTCCTTGCTCTCGTACTCGGCGGCCATCCAGACCTCGGCGGCCTCTTCGACGACCTTCTTGCCGATGGCATGGACGCCCTTGCCGACGAGCTCGGCCGTGCGGGAGGTGCTGGGGTCGCCGTTGGCGGCCTTGAGCTGAAGCTCCGTGAAGAGCTCTTCGAAGCTCTTGGTGGGTTTGTTCGCCATGATGGTCCTCAGAATACGGGGTCCACGCCTGCCACTCAGCGCCAGGGTTCGCTGACGGTGCGCAGGGTCATGGCGGTGGAGACGGCGGCGGTGACCGCTTCGTGCCCCTTGTCCTCGTTCGACCCTTCGAGTCCGGCACGGTCCAGCGCCTGCTCGTCGTTGTCGCAGGTCAGTACGCCGAAGCCGACGGGAACTCCGGTGTCGATCGACACCTGGACCAGGCCTTGGGTGACGCCCTGGCAGACGTAGTCGAAGTGCGGGGTGCCGCCGCGGATGACCACTCCGAGGGCGACGATGGCATCGTAACCGCGACCGGCGAGTACCTTCGCCACGACCGGGAGCTCGAAGCTGCCGGGGACGCGCAGCACGGTGGGCTCGTCGATCCCCAGCTCGTGCAGGGCCCGCAGGGCGCCGTCCACCAGGCCGTCCATCACCTTTTCGTGCCACTGGGCCGCGATCACCGCGACTCGCAGGTCTCCGCAGTTCTTCACGCTCAGTTCGGGTGCGCCCTTGCCGCTCACAGCTCTGCTCCTCGGTGGTTCGTGGTGTCGGGGGTGTGGTGCGTGGTTACTGGTTGCCGCAGGCGGACGTGGTCACGGCCGCTTCCAGCCAGGGCAGGTCGTGGCCCATCCTGTCCCGCTTGGTGCGCAGGTAGCGCAGGTTGTGCTCGCCGGCCTCCATGGGCATCGCTTCCCGGTCGGAGACCTCGATGCCGTGCCGTACGAGGGCTGCGGACTTGTCGGGGTTGTTGGTCAGCAGCCGGACGCTGTGGACCCCGAGGTCGGCGAGGATCTGCGCCCCGGCCGCGTAGTCGCGGGCGTCGGCGGGCAGGCCCAGCTCCAGGTTGGCGTCGAGGGTGTCGCGGCCGCGCTCCTGGAGCTCGTACGCGCGCAGCTTGGACAGCAGTCCGATGCCGCGGCCCTCGTGGCCGCGCAGGTAGACGACGACCCCGCGGCCCTCGGCCGTGATGCGTTCCATGGCGGCGTGCAGCTGGGGGCCGCAGTCGCAGCGCTGGGACTGGAAGATGTCGCCGGTCAGGCACTCGGAGTGCATGCGGACCAGGATGTCCGTGCCGTCGGCGGCGGCGATGTCGCCGTGGACGAGGGCGACGTGCTCGACCCCGTCGACGGTGGAGCGGTAGCCGTACGCCGTGAACTCGCCGAAGGTGGTCGGCAGGCTGACCTGGGCCTCGCGGCGCACGGTCGGCTCGGCGGAGCGGCGGTAGGCGATCAGGTCCTCGATGGAGATGATCGTCAGGCCGTGCTTGCGGGCGAAGGGGATCAGCTCGGGCAGGCGCAGCATGACGCCGTCCTCGCCGGCGATCTCCACGATGGCGCCGGCGGGGCGCAGGCCCGCGAGGCGGGCGAGGTCCACGGCGGCCTCGGTGTGGCCGCCCCGGACCAGTACGCCGCCGGGCTTGGCGCGCAGCGGGAAGATGTGGCCGGGGCGGACGAAGTCGGCAGGTCCGCTGACCCCGCCGGCCAGCAGGCGCAGGGTGGTGGCCCGGTCGGCGGCCGAGATGCCGGTGGTGACGCCGTGGGCGCCGCTCGCGTCGACGGAGACGGTGAAGGCGGTCTGCATCGACTCGGTGTTGTGCTGGACCATCTGCGGGAGTTCGAGCCGGTCCAGCTCGGGGCCCTCCATGGGCGCGCAGATCAGGCCGCGGCACTCGCTCATCATGAACGCGATGATCTCGGGGGTGGCCATCTCGGCGGCGATGACGAGGTCGCCCTCGTTCTCGCGGTCCTCGTCGTCCACGACGACGACCGGGCGGCCGGCCGCGATGTCGCGGATGGCCTGCTCGACGGGGTCGAGACGGAAGGGCTCGTGGGTCTCGGCGTCGGGCACGGGCTTGAGGAGGGGGTTGAGGGTCATGCCGTTGCTCCTTCCAGGGCCTGGGCGGGGGTGGTGCGCGAGCGCTGGTACCAGTCGTAGGCGCCCCACAGCACGAGGGCGAAGTACACGACGTAGACGAGGCCGGAGAAGGCCAGGCCGCTGTTGAAGGCGAGGGGGACGCCGACGAGGTCGACGAGGAGCCAGGCGAACCAGAACTCGACCAGGCCGCGGGCCTGGGCGACCATCGCGACGATCGTGCCGACGAAGATGTACGCGTCGGCCCACGGGCTCCACGACAGCTTCGGGAACAGCGTGAACAGGCCGCCGACGGCGAGGGTGCCCAGCGCCGCGCCGGCCAGGAGCAGTCCGCGTTCCTTCCAGGTGGCGGTGCGCACGGCGATCGAGCCGTCCTGGGCCTTTTGGCTGCCGAGCTGCCAGGCGCGCCAGCCCCAGAGCGCCACGGAGATGACGAGGAGCTGCTTGCCGACGCCGCCGGCGAGGTGGGCGGAGGCGTAGGCGCCCACCAGGATCAGGCCGGACAGGAGCTGGGCGGGCCAGGTCCATATGGAGCGGCGCCAGCCGAGGGCGAGGGCGGCGAGGCCCATCAGGTTGCCGATCATGTCGGACCAGATGACCTTCTGGTCGAAGACCTCGAAGGCCTCCGTGTTGAGCCAGGTCAGGGCGCTCACCGTTCGGCTCCGTCCGTGTGCAGCGGGTCGACGCCGGCGGCGAGCAGGCGCTCGACGTACTTGGCGAGGACGTCCACCTCGAGGTTGACCGGGTCGCCGGGCTGCTTGATGCCGAGCGTGGTCAGCGCGAGGGTGGTGGGGATGAGGCTGATGGTGAACCAGTCGGCGGCGGCCTCGACCACGGTGAGGCTGACGCCGTCGACCGTGATGGAGCCCTTCTCGACGACGTAGCGCGAGAGGTTCGCCGGGAGGGCGATCTTGACGAGTTCCCAGTGCTCGGAGGGGGTGCGGGAGAGGATCTCGCCGGTGCCGTCCACGTGGCCCTGGACCAGGTGGCCGCCGAGGCGTCCGCCGAGGGCCATGGGGCGCTCCAGGTTGACGCGGGATCCCTTGGCCAGGGCGCCGAGGCTGGAGCGGTTGAGGGTCTCCTGCATCACGTCGGCGGTGAACTCGCCGTCGGCGGTCTCGACCACGGTGAGGCAGACGCCGTTGACGGCGATGGAGTCGCCGTGCTTGGCGCCCTCGGTGACGACGGGGCCGCGCAGGCGGAAGCGGGAGGCCTCGGCGAGCTCCTCGACGGCGGTGACCTCGCCCAGTTCTTCGACGATTCCGGTGAACACTCAGTGCTCCTTGAGGGCAGTGGGGACGGAGGGGGCGGCGGGGACTGCGGTGATGCGGATGTCCGTGCCGATGCGGACCGTCTCGGTGATCCGCAGCCGGAGCGCGTCGGTGAGGGTGCCGATGCCGGCGTCGGCGAGGGCGCTGCGGCCCGCGCCGAGCAGGACCGGGGCGAGGTAGCCCACGACCTTGTCGACGGCGCCCGCGGCGACGAAGGCGCCGGCCAGGGTGGGGCCGCCTTCGAGGAGTACGGAGCGGACGCCGCGCCGGTGCAGCTCGCGCAGCAGGGCGTCCACGGAGATCCCGTGCTTGTCGGACGGGAGGCGGACCAGCTCCACTCCGGCGAGGTGGCGGGTGGCTGCGTCTTCCAGGTTCTCGGCGACCGCGATCAGCGTGGGGGCGGCGTCGTCCAGGACGCGGGCGGTGGGCCGGATGGTGGCCTGGGTGTCGAGCACGACCCGCAGCGGCTGGTCGGCGGCGGTGAGGCCGGCGGGACCGCGCACCGCGAGGTGCGGGTCGTCGGCGCGCAAGGTGCCGGAGCCGACGATGACGGCGTCGGCCTCGGCGCGCAGCCGGTGGACGTCGGCGCGGGACTCCGGGGAGCTGATCCAGCGGCTGGTGCCGTCGGCGGCGGCGACGCGGCCGTCCAGGGTGGCGGCGTACTTCCACACGATGTACGGGCGCCCGAGGCGTACGGAGGTCAGCCAGGCGGCGTTGCCCTCCTCGGCCCGCTCGGCGAGCAGCCCGGTCTCGGTGGCGATCCCGGCGGCGCGC
Source organism: Streptomyces sp. NPDC060028 (assembly GCF_042736725.1). Taxonomy (NCBI): domain Bacteria; kingdom Bacillati; phylum Actinomycetota; class Actinomycetes; order Kitasatosporales; family Streptomycetaceae; genus Streptomyces; species Streptomyces sp. NPDC060028. The sequence goes on from NZ_JBHWVJ010000052.1 coordinate 25,624, forward strand.
AGGGTCGCGGCGCCGCCGCTGGCCTGCGGGTTCGGGTCGGGGACGGCGTAGACCACGCGGGTGAGGCCGGCCTCGATGAGGGCGCCGGTGCAGGGTCCCGTACGCCCGGTGTGGTCGCAGGGTTCGAGGGTGACGTAGGCGGTGCCGCCGCGGGCGGCCCCGCCGGCCGCGGCCAGCGCGTGGATCTCGGCGTGCGGTCCGCCGGCCCGCTCGTGCCAGCCCTCGCCGACGACGGTGCCCGACGCGTCGGTGATCACGCAGCCGACGACGGGGTTGGGACTGGTGGAGCCGAGGCCGCGGGCGGCGAGCTCGATGGCCCGGCCCATGGCGGATGTGTCCGCTTCGCGGGCGGATGCGTCGCTGTCGTGCGCGTCGGCGTGTGTCGCCACCGGGTCCTCCTGCCTCATCGGGCACGGACTCCGGGGCCTGTCGGGATACGACAGATGAAGCGGGTTGCGCACAGGGGGACGCCGAGGCCGGAAATACGGCCCTCTCGCTCGCACGTCCCGAGGGACGTGCCGTGAGGACCGCCGGGCGGAACCCGACGGCGGCGTACCGGTGACTGGCCCGCCGCGCACTGCCTCCCATCCGGACTTTAACCGTCGGTCCAGGAGTTTCACCTGGTCAACCGGCCGCTGGCTGCGGACGGGTCGCGGACTATAACCGCCGGTTCGGAATTACACCGACCCCGGAGTGCGCTGCTTACTGGTACTAGGGCCAGTGTGCCACGGGTGATCCGCGGCCATGCGGGTGAGTCAATGTGGCCTGGGTCACAGAACGGTCACTCTTGAGCGGCTTCATCGCGCCACTCGAGCGACCTCGGACGGGACCCCGCTTTGGTCCAGACCTATTGACGGGTTGGTCTAGTCCTCTTAACGTTCCCTTCATCTTCCCCGGGAGACGGCCCGTCAGATGTGCGCACGTCACGGGCCGACACGCACCACATTTCCGCATGTTGTGTCCTGCCACCTCCCCTCCCCAGGAGGCACAATGCCGTCTCCCACACGCACGAGAGCGATGCTCCTGGCATCCGGCGCCGCAATCGCCGGAATGCTGGTCGCGGGCCTCTCCGCGGGCGTCTCGCACGCCGCCGACAATGAATCCTGTCGCCCCGACGGGCTGTACAAGACGGCCGGAGTCGACGTCCCGTACTGCTCGGTCTACGACACCGAAGGCCGCGAGAAGATGGGCGCCGACCACCAGCGGCGCGTCATCGGCTACTTCACCGGCTGGCGCACCGGCAAGGACGGCATCCCCGCCTACCTGCCCGGCAGCATCCCGTGGTCCAAGGTCACCCACCTGAACTACGCCTTCGCCCACGTGGGCGGCGACAACAAGATCTCGGTCGGCGCGGACAACGCGAACAACTCCGCCACCGGGATGACCTGGCCCGGCGTCGCGGGCGCCGAGATGGACCCCGCCCTCCCCTACAAGGGCAACTTCAACCTGCTGAACAAATTCAAGAAGCAGCACCCGAACGTCAAGACGCTGATCTCCGTCGGCGGCTGGGCCGAGACCGGCGGCTACTTCGGCGACGACGGCAACCGCGTCGCCTCCGGCGGCTTCTACTCGATGGCCACCAACGCCGACGGCTCGGTCAACCAGGCCGGCATCGACACCTTCGCGGACTCCTCGGTCGAGTTCGTCCGCACGTACGGGTTCAACGGCGTCGACATCGACTACGAGTACCCGACCACCATGAAGGACGCGGGCAACCCGCTGGACTGGCAGCTGTCCAACGCCCGCCGCGCCGGCCTCGTCAAGGGCTACGCGGCGTTGATGAAGTCCCTGCGCGAGAAGCTCGACCGCGCGGGCGCCGCCGACGGCAGGCACTACCTGCTCTCCGTCGCCGCCCCCTCCTCCGGCTACCTGCTGCGGGGCATGGAGACGTTCCAGATGCAGAAGTACCTGGACTACGTCAACGTCATGTCCTACGACCTGCACGGCGCCTGGAACGAGTTCGTCGGACCGAACGCCCAGCTCTTCGACGACGGCAAGGACGGCGAACTCGCCGCCGCCGGCGTCTACTCCACCTCCCAGTACGGCGGCATCGGCTACCTCAACTCCGACTGGGCCTACCACTACTTCCGCGGCTCCATGCCGGCCGGCCGCATCAACATGGGCCTGCCGTACTACACCCGCGGCTTCAAGAACGTGCAGGGCGGCACCGACGGCCTGTGGGGCAAGGCCCCCGCCACCACCTGCCCGGCCGGCGCGGGTCTGACCAAGTGCGGCGACGGCGCCGTCGGCATCGACAACCTGTGGCACGACCTGGACACGAACGGGGCCGAGTCCCCCGCCGGGTCCAACCCGATGTGGCACGCGAAGAACCTGGAGAAGGGCGTCGTCGGCGACTACGTCACCAAGTACGGCTTCCCCGCGAACACCACCCTGACCGGCACCTACGTCCGCAAGTACGACTCCACCCTGGTGGCGCCGTGGCTGTGGAACGCCCAGAAGAAGGTCTTCCTCTCCACGGAGGACGAGCAGTCGGTGGCCGCCAAGGCCGACTACGTGGTCGACAAGGGCATCGGCGGCACCATGGTCTGGGAGCTGGCGGGCGACTACGCGTACAACGCGGCCAAGGGCCAGTACGAGACGGGCGACACGCTCACCACGACGATGTACGACAAGTTCAAGTCGGCCTCCCCCTACGGCGCCAAGCGCGCCACGATCACCATGCCGACCGAAACGATCAAGGTGGACACGGAGCTCGGGCAGTTCCCGCTCGGCGACTCCAACTACCCCATCAGCCCGAAGCTGAAGATCACCAACAACACGACGGCCACCCTGCCGGGCGGTACGGAGTTCCAGTTCGACTACTCCTCCTCCGCTCCGGGCAATGCCAAGGACCAGTCCGGCTGGGGCACGAGCGTCATCCGCAGCGACCACACGGGCAGCAACGTGGGCGGGCTGAAGGGCGACTACAACCGGGTCTCGCTCAAACTGCCGAGCTGGCAGTCGCTGGCCCCCGGCGCCTCGGTGGAGCTGGACTTCGTCTACTACCTGCCGACCTCGACCCCGTCCAACTGGACGGTGACCTTCGGCGGCAGGACGTACGGCATCACCGGCGACCTGGCACGCGGCGCGACGGTGGTGGAGCCGGGCGGGGCGACGCAGCCGCCGACCACTCCCCCGACCACGCCGCCCACCACCCCGCCGACGACGCCTCCCACGACGCCGCCGACCACGCCGCCGGGCGGGATCTGCACGAACCCGGCGTACCTCGCGGGCCAGACCTACACCGGCGGCAGCCTCGTCTCGCACAAGGGCCACAACTGGAAGGCCCAGTGGTGGACGCAGAACGAGGAGCCCGGCACCACCGGTGAGTGGGGCGTCTGGAAGGACCAGGGCGTCTGCTGACACCCGGAGCGGGCATGTGAGGTGTGAGGACCCGGTGGCCCGGCGGCCACCGGGTCCTCGTCCGTGCTCCTCGTACGATTCCGTCGTGGACACACAGGTCGCCGCGACCGTCGCGGACTTCGAGGAACACCGGCCCCGGATGTTCGGCATCGCGTACCGCATGCTCGGCTCCGCCGCGGAGGCCGAGGACACCGTCCAGGACGCCTGGCTGCGCTGGAGCTCCGCCGATCGCGGCGGGATCGAGCGCCCCGGGGCCTGGCTCGCCAAGGCCGTCACCCGGCTGTGCCTCAACCGCCTCGACTCGGCGCGGGCGCGGCGCGAGACGTACGTCGGCCCCTGGCTGCCGGAGCCGGTCCTCACCGGCGGCGGGGCGCTGGGCCCGCTGGAGTCGGCGGAGCAGCGCGACGGTGTGTCGATGGCGCTGCTCGTGGTGCTGGAGCAGCTGACGCCGGTGGAGCGGGCGGTGTACGTGCTGCGCGAGGCCTTCGCGTACGGGCACCGGGAGATCGCCGACCTGCTGGACCTCTCCGAGGCCAACTGCCGCCAGCTCTACCGGCGGGCGGCGGCCCGGGTGACCGCGGATCCGGAGGCCGGGCCGAAACCGCGCTTCGCGCCGGATCCCGCGCAGTGGCAGGGCCTGGTGGAAACCTTCCTGGCGGCCGCGCGCAGCGGGGACCTGGCCCGGCTGGAGAGCCTGCTCGCGGCCGACGCGCGGTACGTGGCGGACGGCGGCGGGATCGTCAGCGCGGCACGGCGGCCGGTCCTGGGGCGGGAGAACGTGGCCCGCTTCCTGCTGGGCGCGCTGGAGAGGTACGTGGCAGATCTGCCGGTCTCCTCCACCGAGGTCAACGGGGCGCCCGCGCTGGTCTTCGGCGAGGTGGCGGTCTTGGTCGTGGAATTCGAGAATGGGCTGGTCAGCGGTCTGCGGACGATGCTCAATCCGGAGAAGCTGGAATTTCTCCTGCGCCAGTTGTCACATTCCTGAGGGCTGTCCGGTCCCAGCTGGTGAACCCACCCACGAGGGAAGGAACGGACACCATGAGCAGCAGCGAGAACACCGTCCTGGTCACCGGCGGCACCGGGAACCTGGGCGCGTTGGTCGTGACACGGCTGCGGGACGCGGGCCACGAGGTGCGCGTTCTGAGCCGGCACGCCCCGCACTACCCCGTCGACCTGCGGGACGGCAGCGGGCTGGACGCGGCGATGGCGGGCGCGCAGGTGGTCGTGCACTGCGCGTCCACCCCGCGCGGTGGTGACGACGTGGCCGCCGGGCACCTCGTGGAGGCGGCCCGGCGGGCCGGGACGGTCACGAACATCCTCTACATCTCGATCGTCGGGGTGGATGTGGTGCCCGTCGGCTACTACAGGATGAAGCTGAAGGTGGAGCGGATCCTGGAGCGGTCGGGGCTGGGTGTGACCATCCTGCGCACGACGCAGTTCCACGATCTGGTGGCACAGGTGGTGGGTGCGGTCTCGAAGCTTCCGGTGGCGCCGCTGCCCAACGGGGTGCGGGTGCAGCCGATCGCGGTCGAGGAGGTCGCGGACCGGATGGCGGAGCTCGCGGTCCCGGTCCCGGCCGGGCGGGTCGCGGACATGGGCGGCCCGGAGATCCACACCCTGCCGGAACTGGGCCGCGCGTACCTGACGGCCATCGGCCGCCGGCGCCGGGTGGTGCCGCTGCCGCTGGCCGGGAAGGCGTACGCGGGCCTCAAGCGCGGCGGGAACCTGACGCCCGCGCACGCGGTGGGCAAGGTGACCTTCGCCGAGTTCCTCGCGCGGCGGGCGGCGGACGGCCGCTGATCAGCGCCGGGGCAGCCTCGCGAGGGCGGCGGTCAGGGCGGAGTCGCGGCGCCGGTCGAACTCCTCCTCGGTGAAGACCGGGGTGGTGTGGTCGACCGGGATGCCCGGGCCGTCGAAGGTCTTCCCGGCGGCGGTCAGGAACTGTTCGTTGGGCAGGCCGAGGCTCCAGCCGTTGGGGAGGGTGCGGCCCAGGACGTCGGAGAAGACCCCCTGGGTCGGCTGCCCGATGCGGATCGTCCGGCCGGGGCGGTCGAGGAGGGCCTGGGTGAAGGTCTCGCCCGCGCTGACGGTGGATCCGCCGGTCAGCACGGCGATCGGGCCGGTGTAGCGGGGGCCCCGGGCCGGCTGGACGTGGAGGGGCTGGGGGCGGGTGAACCGGGTGGCGTCGGCGGGGTCGTTGCGCACGCGCTTGGCGTAGGCGAAGTACGGGCGGTCCGTGAGCCGGGCCGCCAGCTGGAGGCCGAGTGCGTCGTGGCCGCCGCCGTTGATCCGCAGGTCGATGACCAGGCCGCGCAGGCGGGCGGTGCGCTCGGCGGTGAACACGGTGTCCAGGGCGCGGTCGAGCTCGGCGCTCTCGGCGGCGAAGTCCCCGCTCTCGGTGTAGCCGCTGAAGCCGGACAGCCGCAGGTAGCCGCGGCCGTCGGGGAGGTCGGCGTAGGAGATCCGGCCCTGGGCGAACTCCTGGGGCGGGCGGCCGGCGAGGTCCACGTCCTGGATGTACGCCTTGACGCGCGTGTCGAGTTCCCGGCTGGGGATGGCGGTGCCCGGGCGGCCCTCGGCGAAGAACCGGTTGCCGGCGAGGAGGTGGACGTGGGCGTCGTGGAGGGGGGCGAGCATCTCCTGGAAGACGGCGAAGAGTTCGGCGTCGGTGGTGCCGGCGTGCACACGCGGGCGCTGGCGGTCGCGCACCGCGTTCCAGTCGATGCCCTTGGCGGCGAAGAAGGGGTAGTTCTCCGCGAAGGTCTGCCAGAACACGTCGAAGGTGGCGACCGGGTCCGCGGCGGGGCCGGGGGCCGGGGCATCGCGGCACCGGTCGGGCAGGGCGGCGAGGCGGCGGGCGGCCCGGTCGCCGGCGGAGCCGTCGATGTGCACAGACCCGGGGCGCACGGTGAGGATCTCGCCGTCCTTGGTGGCGTAGCGGAAGGGGCCGCCGCCCGGGAGGCGCCGGGCGCTGTCGCCGGGCAGGCAGCTGACGCCGGTGAGCTGGTACTCCTGGAGGCGGCCGGACTCCACGCGCAGCACGGTGCCGTAGCCGTCGAGCTGCCATACGCCGACGGGGCTCGCGGCCGGGGCACCCGTGTGCGCGGTGGCGGCCGCGGCGGGGCCGGCGAGGGTGGCCGCGAGGGCGAGGAGCACGGCGGTGGCGGCCGTGCGGCGGAGCGTGCGCCCGGGTGTGCGTGTGCCGGCTGTGCCGGCTGTGCTGGTCGTACTGGCTGTGCTGGTCGTACTGGTTGTACTGGTCATCGTGCTGTCCCCGTTCTCGGAAGTCCCTTGCCGGTGCCCAGGATCCGGGGTGGCGAGGGGGCGGGGACATCCGGCAGCCCACCCGGCCCGGGGTGGGGGTAACCCGACGGTGGCGGGCGGGACTCAGCCGAACAGGACCGCCTGGGCCGCCTCGCGGGCGGCGAGGCGGGCGCCCGCCAGGACCGCCGGGTCGCCGAGGGCGGTGGCGCGGACCTCGGTGGTGACGGGGGTCAGGGTGGCGAGCCGGCGGGCGACGCGGGCGGCGAGGTCGGGCCCGCCCGCGCGGCCGAGTTCGCCGCCGAGGACCACGCACCCGGGGTCGAGGATGGCCGTGACGGCCGCCGCGCCGAGGGAGAGCCGCTCGGCGAGGGCGTCGAGGAAGGCCTCCCCGGCGGCGCCCGCGACGGCTTCCTCGGCCGGGCCGTGGAAGCCGTGTTCCGCCGCCAGGGCGGTCACGGCGGCGCGGCTCGCGAGGGCGTGGAACCCGCCGTCGCAGTCGGTGGCCGAGGGCAGTTGGCCGGCGCCGGGCACCGGGAGGAAGCCGATCTCGCCCGCCCCGCCGGAGGCGCCCCGGCGCAGCCGGCCGTCCAGGACCACGGCCGCGCCGACGCCCGCCCCGAGCCACAGCAGGACGAAGGAGTCGATGTCCCGGGCGGCGCCCAGGCGCTGTTCGGCCAGGGCCGCCAGGTTGGTCTCGTTCTCCACCACCACCTTGGCCGGCAGCCGCCGTTGCAGGGCCGCCACCAGGTCCCGGTGCCAGGACGGCAGTCCGATGGTGTCGCCGAGTTCGCCGCTGGCCGGGGCGACCAGGCCGGGGGCGCCGACGACGACGGTGTGCAGGAGGTCCGCGCCGGCCGTGCGGGCCAGGTCGACGAGCCGGTCCACGGCTTCCTCGACCGCGTCGACCGGCAGCGGCGCCTGGGCCAGGGGGGTGCCGAGCAGGTCCGCGACGACCGCGGTCGCGCTGTCGGTACGTACGTCCAGTGCGGCCAGGTAGGCCCGTCGGGCGACGATCCCGTACAGCCGGGCGTTGGGGCCGCGCCGCTGTTCACCGGACTCTCCCACGACCTCGATGAGCCCGGCGTCGGTGAGCCGTTCCACGAGGTCGGCGACGGAGGGGCGGGAGAGGCCGGTCAGCTTCTTGAGCTGGGTGGCCGTCAGCGCGCCCTCGTCCTGGAGGAGTCCCAGCGCGAGACGGTCGTTGATGGCCCGGGCCGTACTGGGCGAAGCCGGGGAAGCGGGGGAAGTCACGGCGCCCATCTTAGGGAGCTTCGGGGCCCTAACCATCAGGAAGGGTCCCTGATAGTTTATGGCCCATGACCGGGGAAACCGACCTCAGCCCGGCGCGCCTGCGCCATGCCCGCCTCGCCATCGCCGCCGTCTTCTGCGCGCACGGCGCGGTGACGGGCTCCTTCGCCACCCGCATCCCCTGGATCCAGGAGCATTCCCAGCTCAGCTCGGGCACCCTGGGCCTGGCCCTCGCCTTCCCCGCCCTCGGCGCGGCGCTCGCGATGCCGCTGGCCGGGCGGGTGGCCCACCGCTTCGGCGCCCGGACCGCCCTGCGGGGCCTGCTGGCGATGTGGACCCTGTCGCTGATCCTCCCGAGCCTCGCCCCGAACCTGGTGGCGCTGTGCTTCGCCCTCTTCGTCTACGGGGCCACCTCCGGGATGGCGGACGTGGCGATGAACGCGCTCGGCGTGGAGACCGAGAACCGGCTCGGCCGCTCGATCATGTCCTCGCTGCACGGCATGTGGAGCGCGGGCGCGCTGGCCGGCTCGGCCGCCGGTACGGTCGCCGCGCACGCCGGCGCCGACGCGCGGCTGCACCACCTGGTCGCCGCCCTGGCGTTGACGGTGGCCGGGCTGGTCGCCGTACGGGGCGTGCTGGACCTGCGGCCCGGCCAGGACGCGCAGGCGCCGCCGCACTTCGCGCTGCCGCCCAAGTCCGCGCTGTACATCGGGGCGATCGGTTTCTGCGCGGTCTTCGCGGAGGGCGCGAGCATGGACTGGTCCGCCGTGTACCTGCGGGACGTGCTGCACACCGAGGCAGGACTCGCGGCCGCCTCCACCACGGCCTTCGCGCTGACCATGACGGTGGCGCGGCTCGCCGGGGACCGGGTGGTGGACCGGTTCGGCGCGGTACGCACGGTCCGCGCGGGCGGCGTACTGGCCACGGCGGGCGGGCTCCTGGTGATCGGGGTCCGGCACCCGGCCGCGGCGATGGCCGGCTTCGGGCTGATCGGGCTCGGCATCGCGGTGGTGGTCCCGCTGGCCTTCGCGGCCGCGGCGCGCAGCGGGCCGGCCCCGGCGCAGGCCATCGCCGGGGTCGCGACCATCACGTACACATCGGGGCTGATCGCCCCGTCGGCGATCGGCGCGGTGGCCGACGCGAGCTCGCTGGTGGCGTCGTTCGGTCTGGTCACGCTGTTGGCGTTCGCGCTGACAGCGGGGGCCGCCGTACTGCGCGGGCGGCCCGCGGCGGGCGGCGGGTCCCTCGCCGCCAATCGGGACGAACCTGCCGGTATCCAGCCGTAATATGGCCGCTGGCCGCACGGCGGCCCGGCAGCTTGACCCGGCACCGGACGACCCGGACGACCCGGACGACAACGGAAGTGGTGGAACATGGGCCTCGGCGTGCGCTGGACCCTGCACGGAGACGGGCGGACCCCCGCCCCCGGCGCGGTGGTCCGGCCGGACGAGCGGCTGTCGTGGCCGCGTACCGCCGGGCTGGGCGCCCAGCACGTCGTGGCGATGTTCGGGGCGAGTTTCGTCGCGCCGGTGCTGATGGGCCTGGACCCGAACCTGGCCATCATGATGTCCGGCGTCGCCACGGTGATCTTCCTGCTCGCGACGCGCGGCCGGGTCCCCTCGTACCTGGGCTGCTCGCTCTCCTTCGTGGGTGTCGCGGCGGCGATCCGGGCGGGCGGCGGGGACAGCGCGGTGGTCACCGGCGCGGTGTTCGTCGTCGGCGCGGCGCTGTTCCTGGCAGGGCTCGCGGTCCAGCGGTTCGGCGCGCGGATCATCCACGCGGCGATGCCGCCGGTGGTGACCGGCGCGGTCGTGATGCTGATCGGCTTCAACCTGGCGCCGGTGACGGCCTCGACGTACTGGCCGCAGGACCAGTGGACGGCGCTGCTGACGATGCTGTTCACCGGGCTGGCCGTGGTCTGCCTGCGCGGCTTCTGGTCGCGCATCGCGATCTTCCTCGGCCTGCTCTTCGGGTACGGCATCTCGTGGGTCTTCGACCGGGTCTTCGGAAAGATCCACTCCACGGCGGGCGGACCGGAGGCCGTGGATCACTGGCGGCTCGACCTCTCCGGTGTCGGCAAGGCCGACTGGATCGGTCTGCCGAGCTTCCACGCGCCGTCCTTCGAGTGGTCGGCGATCCTGATCGCGCTGCCCGTGGTGATCGCGCTGATCGCCGAGAACGCCGGGCACATCAAGGCGGTCGGCGAGATGACCGGCGATCCGCTCGACGACGAGCTCGGCACGGCCATCGCGGCCGACGGCGCCGCGTCGATGCTCTCCACGGCGGTGGGCGGCCCGCCGAACACCACGTACTCCGAGAACATCGGCGTCATGGCCGCCACCCGGGTCTACTCGACGGCCGCGTACTGGGCGGCGGCGGGCTTCGCCCTGCTCTTCGGGCTGTGCCCCAAGTTCGGCGCGGTCGTCGCCGCGATCCCGGGCGGGGTGCTCGGCGGGATCACCGTCATCCTGTACGGCATGATCGGCCTGCTCGGCGCGCAGATCTGGATCAACGGACGGGTGGACCTGCGCAATCCGCTGAACCTGGTGCCGGCCGCGGCGGGCATCATCATCGGCATCGGCGGGGTCAAGCTGCACATCTCCGACAGCTTCGAGCTGGGCGGCATCGCGCTCGGCACGATCGTGGTGATCACCGGTTACCACACGCTGCGGTACTTCGCCCCCGCGCACCTGAAGCAGCAGGAGCCGCTGCTCGACGCGGGCACCTCCGGGTACGACGAGCCCGACGGCGACGCCCCTCAGGACAAGCGGGGTTGACGAAGCTTCGCCCGAACCGGGGAAGCGTACGGCCAAGTTCCCCGCAGGAGCCCCCGCGGCTGCGACGCTGCCACCCATGGAAGCGGTACTCGCGCGGATGCGCGCCCTGGACGAGCGGCTCCCCGCGCAGGACGGCGTGGCCGTCTTCAACCGGGTGTACCTGACGGTGACGCAGACCCTGCACAGGCAAGTGCAGCGCGGGGAGTTCCCGGCGCCCCGGGCGGCGCGGACGCTGAGCGTGCGGTTCGCCGAGCGCTACCTGACGGCGGTGGAGGCGGACCGGGCTCCGGCGTGCTGGCGCCCGCTGCTCCAGTACCGCCGCCACCCGGGCATCCGGCCGCTGCAGTACGCGCTGGCCGGGATCAACGCCCACATCGGGCACGACCTCGCGCTCGCGGTGGTCTCCACCTGCCGGGCCCTGGACTGCGAGCCCCGGGCCCTGGAAGCGGACTTCGACCGGGTCGGGGACACCCTGGTCTCGCTGGAGGAGCGCATCCGCGAGGACCTGATGCCGGGCCCGGACCTGCTGGAGATCGCCGACCCGCTGACCCACCTGCTCGGCTCGTGGAGCCTGGAGCGGGCCCGCTCCGGCGCCTGGGCGGCGGCCCGCCTGCTGTGGACCCTGCGCCGCTCCCCCGACCTGGCGGAGGAGTTCACGCAGTCGCTGGACGCCGGCGTCGGCCTGGTGGGCCGCTGCCTGCTCACTCCGACCCCCTTGAAACCCCGCGCGGCCTGCGCGTACGCCCCCTGAGGGCTGTCCCGTACGACCACCGGCTCGGAGTTCGCCACGTACGGGCTCCGCGCGGCGGACGTGGGTGGCCGGGGACGCTCCCCGGCGGGAGTCGCGCCGCGCCGCCGAGGTGCGGGCATGAGTACGGGCCGCCGCCGCGTCGTTGCGCGGGGGCGGCCCGTGGTCACGGGGCCTGGAGGGGTCAGTCCTCCGGGAGTTCGACCGGGGCGATCTCGTCGTAGAGGTCGCCCGGGCCCGGGTTGGTGGCGTCCGTGGAGCCGCCGAGGTGGTGCATGACGCCCCAGACCGCGTTGAGGGCCGTCTGGACCGCGCCCTCCGCCCAGCCCGCCGTCCAGGAGATGTCGTCGCCCGCGAGGAAGATGCCGCGCTTGTCCTCGGGGAGGCGGTCCTGCATGAAGTGGGTGAACAGGCGGCGCTGGTAGCGGTAGTGGCCCGGGAGGTTGGCCTTGAACGCGCCCATGAAGTAGGGCTCGTTCTCCCAGGACACCGTCACCGGGTTGCCGATGATGTGGCGGCGGATGTCGACCTTCGGGTAGATCTCGCCGAGGGACTTCAGCATGACCTCCATCCGCTCGTTCGCGGACAGCGGCAGCCACTTCAGGCTGTCGTCGCACCACGTGTACGAGAGGCAGATGACGGCCGGCTTGTCCGGGCCGTTGTCCAGGAGGTACGTGCCGCGGGTCATCCGGTCCGTGAGGGTCATCGACATGACGTCGCGGCCCGTCTCCTCGTCCTTGTCGAGCCAGAAGGGGCGGTCGACCGGGATGAAGAGCTTGCTGGACTCCATGTAGTGGGTGCGCTCGATCGCCGTCCAGTGGTCGATCGGGAAGAGCGTGTCGTCGCACGCGATCTTCGACAGGAGCATCCAGGACTGGGCCGTGAAGATCGCGGCGCGGTACGTGCGGATGTCGCCGGACGCGTCCGTCACCGTGATGCGGTTGCCGGCCGTGCGGTGCAGGCGGGTGACCGCGGGGCGCGGGGCGCCCTCGTGCAGGGTGGACAGCGAGGTGCCCTGGGCCCAGTGGACGATCTTCTCGGGCTCGCGCTCCCACAGGCGCAGCGGGAGCTGCTGCGAGCCGCCCACGATGCCGCGGTGGTGGTCGTCGGCCTCGGTGTAGACGACGCGCAGGATCTCCAGGATGGAGTTCGGGAAGTCGGTGTCCCAGCCGCCCGTGCCGAAGCCGACCTGGCCGAAGATCTCGCGCTTGCGGAAGGACTGGAAGGCCTCGGACTTGCAGAGGAAGCCGTAGAAGGTCTCGTCGTCGAGCTTCTCGACGAGCTTCGCCCAGATCTCGCGGATGCGCGGGACGTCCCGCTCGCGCATCGCGGTGTTCATGTCGGAGAAGTCGGCGCCCTCGTCCAGGCAGGCGTTCCACGCGGCGGACACGTCGCGGTAGACCTGCGGCAGGTCGGCGATGGTCTCGGCGTAGTGGGTCTCGCCCTTGAGGTCGACGACCGTGGAGGGGGTCGACTCGGCGAGCGGGTTCGGGAAGGGCTCCGTGACCAGGCCGACGAGGTCGATGTAGTGCTGGAGGGCGGTGGAGGACGGCGGGAAGCGCATGGCGCCCATCTCCGCCGTCAGCTCCTCGGTGCCGGCGCCCTCGAAGCCGACGGTGCGCAGCCGGCCGCCGATCTGATCGGCCTCGTAGACGACGGGCTTGAGGCCCATCTTCATCAGCTCGTACGCCGAGATGATGCCCGACAGCCCGCCGCCGATGACGGCGACCTCGGTGCCGTGCTCCGTCGCCGGTATCTGGCCGAGGCCGGCCGGGTGGGCGAGGAAGTCGTCGTACGCGTAGGGGAAGTCCGGGCCGAACATGGTGATCGGCGGCTGTCCGTCGCTGTGCGGGACGGCGGTGGTGGGCACCGTGGACGTCATGGGGTACGGCTCCTTGCGGGGTCGGGCAGGGGGGAGGGGTCAGACGAGGGAGGCGTACAGCCCCGGGCGCCGGTCGCGCAGGTATGGGTTGGTCTGGCGCGAGGCGTGCAGCAGCTCGGGGTCGGCCTCGCCGAACACCAGCTCCTCACCGCGGCCGGCCCGGGTCCGGGTGACCCCGTCGGGGCTCGCCAGGCAGCTGAGTCCGACGAACTCGAACTCGCCTTCCGGGCCGGTGCGGTTGACGTAGGCGATGTACATCTGGTTCTCGAAGGCCCGTACGGGGACGAGCTGTTCGGCGACGAACTGGAACGGGTGCATCTGCGCGGTCGGCACCAGGAGGAGGTCGGTGCCGGCGAGCGCGTGCGCCCGTACGTTCTCCGGGAACTCCACGTCGTAGCAGATCATGAGGCCGATGCGCAGGCCTGCGAGGTCCGCCTGGACGACGGGGGTGTCGCCGGGGGTGAAGGCCTCCTGCTCGAAGCAGCCGAAGAGGTGGGTCTTGCGGTAGTTCGCGAGCGCGGTGCCGTCGGGGCCGATGAGCTGGGCCGCGTTGTAGACCGCCTCCCCCGCCCGCTCCGGGTAGCCGTACAGGACGGCCAGCCCGTGGCGGCGGGCGATCTCGCCGATGGCGCGGGCGGACATGCCGTCGGCCGGTTCGGAGAGACAGGCGATGTCCTGCACGTCCAGCGCGTAGCCGGTCAGGAACATCTCCGAGGTCACGAGGAGCCCGGCCCCGCCCTGTGCGGCGCGCGCCGCGGCCTCGTCGAGCGCCTTGAGGTTCTCGGCGGTGTCGCCGAGCCGTCCGGAGCTCTGGAGGAGTGCGGTGCGCAGCGGGGGCATGGGCGTACCTCTGTGGCAGGAGGGGTGGGGGTCATCAAACGGTACGTTTGCGCGTTCGACCGCGACAAGCCGCGACCGTTGCTCCGCGCATCGAATCGTTGCGTGTTTCCGGGCCTGTGCGGCGATTCGTTGCGCGGGGCCCGTGGTGACCCCGTGGCGACCCCCGTCGCCCCCGCTGCGGGGAGTCTACGAGGCTTCGCGGAAGGCCGGGTCCGCGCTCAGCCGGCACAGGTCGTCGAGGATGTCGGGGGTGTGGTTGGAGACGACGCGGCCGCTCCAGGTGTCGCACAGGGCGGGGACGGCGAGCGGGCCGGCGTGGTGGTGGCCGGTGGCCTCGTAGGCGCGGCGCAGTGCGGCGTGGCCGTCGGAGGGGTCGGCGGAGGGGTCGGCGGAGGCGCCGGCGGAGGCGCCGGAGTCCGCGGCGAGGAGGGTGGTGGCGACGGAGCCCTCCAGGCCGAGGAGGACCAGCGCGCGGGACACGCTCAGGGACAGCGGACACCCGGCGGAGAGGTACAGGCGGTAGCGGTGCGGGACCGGCGAGAAACCGGCCCCGATCCGCCCGCGTAGGACCGGGGCCGGTCCGGTACGGGACAGACGCGCCGGCGGGACCGGGACCGCGACGGGGCCCGCGGACGCGGCGCCGGCCCCGGCCTGCGGGGTGACGGACTCGGGCGCCTGCGGCAGGGCGGGCCGGGGCAGACGCGCCGGCGGGACCGGGACCGCGACGGGGCCCGCGGACGCGGCGTCTGCCCCGGCCTGCGGGGTGACGGACTCGGGCGCATGCGGCAGGGCGGGCCGGGGCAGAGCGGACGGGGACACGGCGCACTCGGGCTGGGGCAGAGCGGACGGGGACACGGCGGTCTGGGACATGGCTCTCCTGCGGGCAGCGGCGCGGACGGAAGTGGCGGAACGGGGAGGCCCCGGGTCGGCGCAGATCCGGAGGACGGGGAGGACGGGGGAACTGGAGGACGGGGAGGACGGGGAGGACGGGGAGGACGGGGGGGGGACGGGGAGGACGGGGAGGACGGGGGACCCGGAGCTTCGAGGATCCGGGGCGGGGGATCCGCTAACCCGGGGGTCCGGGGAGCCGGGATATGGGCGATCAGCGCTCCGGACAGGGATCACCGCTCCAGGCCGAGAGCACCGCTCCGGGCCGGGAGCACCGCCCCAGACGAGGAGCACCGCTCCAGGCCGAGAGCACCGCTCCGGGCCGGGAGTACCCCAGAGGAGGAGCACCGCTCCAGGCCGGGAGCAGCGCTCCAGGCGCGGAGTGCCACTCCAAACGAGGAGCACCGCTCCGAGCCCGGAGCAGCGCTCCAGACAGAGAGCGCCGCTCTGAGCAGGGAGCGCCAATCCAGACGAGGAGCACCACTTCGGGCTGGGAGCACCGCCCCAGACGGAGAGCACCGCTCCGGGCCGGGACCACCGCTCCCGACGAGGGCACCGCTCCGGGGCGGAAGCACCGCTCCGGGGCGGAAGCACCGCTCCGGGCCGGGATCAGCGCTCCAGACGGGGAGCAGCGCTCCGGGCGCGGAGCACCCCCCAGACGGGAAGCACCGCTCCAGACGCGGAGCACCGCTCCGGGGAGGCCGGCGGGGGTGGGGAGGTCAGCCGCGTGCGGCGAATGCGCTGCACACGCGCAGGAGGTCAATGTGCAGGCGCCGGGTCAGCCACCAGCGGCGGAGGGTCCGTGCCCCCGCGCTCGCCGTCCAGGCCTGCTCCACCGGTGCCGTCCCGTCCCGCTCTCGGTGCCCCGCCCCCGGATGGTTAGGCTTTCCGGGGCGGGCACATGTCTTTCGTGGCCGTCTCCCCGCAGTCTCGTGGTGGCGCCGGGGGCCGTCAAGAAGGCGGTCACCGCCGACTTCGGCGCCCCGCTCGGCGCCGACGGAAGGAAACTCCCCTCCATGTCTCTTGAGACCCCGTCCGGTACGGCCCTCAGCGCGCCCCTCGACACGGCCCTCGACGCACCCCTCGACAACCCCGTCTGGGCGGCGCTGACCGGCCCGCACCGCGGCTTCGCCGAGACCGGGCCGCGGGGTCTCGCCGCCCGCTACAGCGCCGACGCGTCGCCGTTCGCCGCGCTCGCCGACCCCGCGGACCCACGGGCCTGGGCCGATCTGGCCGAGCTGACCGGCCCCGGGGAGGGCGTCTGGGTCACCGGGCTGCTGACCCCGCCGGCCGGGTGGGTCACGGTCGTGTCGGTGCCGGGCGTACAGATGGACGGGCGGGCGGTACGGGCCGAGGCCGACCCCGAAGCGGTCCGGCTGGGCCCCGGCGACGTGCCGGAGATGCTGGAGCTGGTCTCGCTGACCAAACCCGGACCGTTCTTCGACCGCACCGTCGAGCTGGGCACGTACCTCGGGCTCCGGCACGAAGGCCGGCTCGTCGCGATGGCCGGCGAGCGGATGCGCCCGGCCGGCTGGTCGGAGATCAGTGCGGTGTGCACCCATCCCGCGCACCGCGGCAAGGGGCTGGCCGGCCGGCTGGTCCGCGCGGTCGCCGCCGCCGTCCGCGAGCGCGGGGACAGCCCGTTCCTGCATGCGGCCGCGGAGAACGCCCCGGCGATACGGCTCTACGAGGCGATGGGTTTCACCGTGCGCCGCGAGCCGCAGTTCATCGGGCTTCGCACCCCCGAAAAGAAGCCTTAACACTGGTTAACACGACTTAACACAAGGGCCGTTGCATACGGCAGGCACCTCGCATAGCGTCCGAACGGGCCGGGCGATGAACACCGGGGACGGGCAGGAGGCGGACGTGATCGCACAGACGAGAAGCGCCCACCACCCCACCGCCCCGGTGCCGGGCGCGGGCCAGGCAGTCCTCTGCAAGAACTGCCTGGCCCCGCGCGGCCTGCCCCCGCACGGCCCGGCCCCCGCTCCCACCGCCCCGCACTCCCACCGCCCCGCACTCGCCGCGCCCGGGGCGTCCGGTGCGGCTTCGCTCCCGGACCCACATCGACCTTCAGCGGGTGGCCGCCGCACTCTGTCGCTCCCGATCCGCGGCTGCTGAAACTGCACTGCCGGGGGCCGAGCCGCAGGCCTACGCCGGGCAAGTGGGCGACGTACTGGCCCTGTTGCGCGGGGAGTACCGACCGGCTGCGGTTCGCGACGAATCGCCACGTCAGCCCGGCGAGCGCACTGGAGGCGGCCGAGGGCGGCGCGGGAGCCGGCCACCGGGTACGAGCCCTGGGCACGAGCCCCGGGTACGGGCCCTGGGTACGGGCCCTGGGTACGCAGCATCCGTACGGCTGAGGGCCGCGAGCCCTTCCCGGCGCCGGACGAGGCCCGTGCGCTGACCGGGAGCTGGAGGGCGGCGGACCACGCGCTGGTCGCCGACCGGGTGGAGACCCGGTTCGCCCAAGCCCCCGCGACGGTGGCCGACCACCTGGAGTGCCTCCAAGAGGCCACGGGCGGCGACGAGTTGCTCATCACCACGATCACGTACGAGCACGCGGACCGGGTCCGCTCGTACCGGATGCCTGGCGCAGGAGTGGCACCGGCGCCGGTAACCGGACCACTTTGCCCACGGCAGGTTTCGGGGCGCGCTGCGCGGTCAGACGCGGGACAATCCACGGAAAGGAACTGCCATGACCGACGTCACCCTCCTGCCCGGCTCCGCGCTGCACCACTGGCAGTGGCAGTCCCACGCGGCCTGCCGCGACCTGGGCTCGGCCCGCTTCTTCCACCCCGCGGGCGAGCGGGGCGAGGACCGCGAGGAGCGCGACGAGGCGGCGAAGCGGGTGTGCGCCGCCTGCCCGGTCCGCACGGCCTGCCTGGCCCACGCCCTGCGCACCCGGGAGGCCTTCGGCGTCTGGGGCGGCCTGACGGAGGAGGAACGCCACACCCTCCTCACCGCCCCGGGCTCGCCCCGCCGCAGCGCGTACGCGCCGGTCAGGCAGGGGCGCCCGAGGTGAAGCGGCGCAGGAGGGGGGAGAGGACCAGGACGGACTTGGTGCGCTCCACGAAGGGCTCGCCCGCGATGCGCTCCAGGACCCGCTCGAAGTGGCGCATGTCGGAGGCGAAGACCTGGACGAGGGCGTCCGCGTCACCGGTGACGGTCGACGCGGACACCACCTCGGGGTACCGCTCCAGACCTCGCCGGATGTCGTCCGGCGAGGTGTTGTGGCGACAGTAGATCTCGATGAAGCCCTCGGTCTCCCAGCCCATCGCGGCGGGGTCCACGCGGACCGTGAAGCCGGTGATGGCGCCCTCGGCGCGCAGCCGGTCCACGCGGCGCTTCACGGCGGGGGCAGAGAGCCCGACCTCGGAGCCGATGTCCGCGTAGGAGCGGCGGGCGTCCTCGGCGAGGGCGTGCACGATGCGTTCGTCGAGATCGTTCAGTCGCACTGCGGGTGGATCACTTCTCTGCTGTGGCCAGACGGGAGCGGCGGATGCCGTACAGGAAGTAGACCACGAGGCCGACGGCCATCCAGCCACCGAAAGCGACCCACGTGGCGACCGGCAGGCTGTACATCATGTAGGCGCAGGCGAGGAAGCCGAGGATCGGCGTGACCGGGAAGAGCGCCACCTTGAAGGTGCGCGGCATGTCGGGCTTGGTGCGGCGCAGGATCACGACGGCGATGTTGACGAGGGCGAAGGCGAAGAGTGTGCCGATGCTGGTCGCGTTCGCGAGCTCACCCAGGGGGATGAAGGCCGCCAGCGCGCCGCAGAACAGGGAGACGATCACCACGTTGGCGCGCGGGACGCCGGTCTTCGCGTCGACCTTGGCGAACACCTTGGGGACGAGGCCGTCGCGGGACATCGCGAAGAGGATGCGGGTCTGGCCGTAGAGGACGGCGAAGACGACGGAGAAGATGGCGATGACCGCGCCGGCCGCGAGGACGACGCCCCAGAAGCTGTCGCCGGTGACGTTGGTCATGATCTGCGCGAGCGCGGCCTCGGTGCCCTCGAAGTCCTGCCACGGCATGGCGCCGACGGCGACGAAGGCGACGAGGACGTACAGGACGGTGACGATGCCCAGCGAGAGCATGATCGCTCGGGGCAGGTCCTTCTTCGGGTTCTTGGCTTCCTCACCTGCGGTGGAGGCGGCGTCGAAGCCGATGTACGAGAAGAAGAGCGTGGAGGCGGCGGCGCTGATGCCGGTGACGCCGAGCGGGGCGAGCGGGGCGTAGTTGCCGGACTTGATGCCCATGACGCCGATGCCGATGAAGAGCAGCAGGGTGACGATCTTCACGCCGACCATGATCGAGTTGACCCGGGCGCTCTCCTTGGCGCCGCGCATCAGGAAGACCATGGAGAGCAGGACCACGACCAGTGAGGGCAGGTTGATCCAGCCGCCGTCGCCCAGCGGGGCGGCGGAGAGCTTCTCGGGGATGGTGATGCCTATGGTCCCGTCGAGCAGCTCGTTGAGGTATTGGCCCCAGCCGACGGCGACGGCCGCGACCGACACGGCGTACTCCAGGACCAGGCACCAGCCGCAGACCCAGGCGACGAGCTCGCCCATGGTCGCGTAGGAGTACGAGTACGAGGAGCCGGAGACCGGTACGGAACCGGCCAGCTCGGCGTAGGACAGGGCCGAGAACAGGGCGGTCAGGCCCGCGATGATGAAGGAGATCGTGACGGCCGGGCCGGCCTTGGGGGCCGCCTCGCCGAGGACCACGAAGATGCCGGTGCCGAGCGTGGCGCCGATGCTGATCATCGTCAGCTGCCACATGGTGAGCGAGCGGCGCAGGGACCCGCCCTCACCCTGGCCGCCCTCGGCGACGAGCTGCTCGACGGGCTTGCGGCGCAGCAGCGGGTGCGCGGGCTTGCGGGGCTCGGACGTGAGCGGTGGCGCCTGGCCGTGGTCGAGCACGAGGGGACTCCTTGTTCGCTGCGGGTGGGGATGGTCGGCGTCGACCGCAGCGGTCCGGAGCAGTTCCAGGGCAGGGCAGGGCCTGTCTGGGCATGGGGGGACCGCCGAGCAGGCGGTCCGCGCCACTCCACGTACAGCGAGTGAGCCTACGAGCTGAGGGATACCGCCCGTAATGCACCATCCTTGCACATTGGCGCACGATCGTTGCGCGGATCTGTCCCGGATGGTCCTTTGTTGCGTGCGGATGATCGATCAGTGCGCGGGGGCTCCATTTCGTCGTTCTTGACACTTCGTCAGATCTGCCGCAGCGTGCCGTCATGGATCTGGACGTGCTCTATGAGATCGACGTGCCGCGGCCCTGGCACGAACCCCATCCGCACGGACAGCGGACCGCCGAGCAGCGCGCCTACCGCGAAGCGGTCGAGCAGATCCGGCTCGCCGACCGGATGGGCTTCCGCACGGTCTGGGCGGTGGAGCACCACTTCCGCGAGGGGCGCTCCCACTGCCCGGCCCCCGAGGTGCTCCTCGGGCACCTCGCCGGGCTCACCGAGCGCATCCGGCTCGGCTTCGGGGTGACCCTGACCCCCTTCGGCTTCACCCCGCCCCAGCGGATCGCCGAGAAGGTGGCCACCGTGGACGTGCTCTCCGGGGGCCGGGTGGAGTGGGGCACCGGGCGCTCCACGCCCATGGAGCAGGCCGCCTTCGGCGTGGACCGGGAGAAGTCCCGGGACGACTGGCGCGAGGCCATCGGGATCGTGACCGGGATGTGGCGCGAGGAGTACTTCGAGTACGCCTCCGAGCGCTTCCGCTTCCCGCGCCGCATGGTCACCCCCAAGCCGGTGCAGGACCCGCACCCGCCGGCCTGGATGGCCGCGACCTCCGCCGGCTCGGCCGAGGTCGCCGGGGAGAACGGCCTCGGGCTGCTCTCCTTCTCGATCATGCAGCCGCTGGAGGCGATGGCCCGGCAGGTGGCCGCGTACCGGGCCGCCGCCCGCGCCCCGCGGCCGCTCACGGACGTCACGACGAACCGGGTCAGCGCCTACACCCTGGTCCACGCGACGGCGCCGCGCACCGAGCCGGGCGCCCGCGTCTGGGACTCCGTGGCCTGGTGGTACTCCAACCTGGCGCGCTTCACCCTCGACTGGGAGCTGCCCCACCTGACCCCCGAAGAGCGCGAGCGGACCTTCCCGCTGCTCACCCCGATCCTCGAAGGGAACGTGCCCGTACGGGAGTTCAGCGACGGGGACATGATTTTGATCGGGGACGCGGAGGCGATCGTCGCCAAGGCCAAGCGGTACGCGGACCTCGGCGTGGACCAGCTCATCTGCTACGTCCAGTGGGGGTACCTGGAGCACCGGGAGATCCTGCGGACCCTGGAGATCCTGGGCAAGGAAGTCATCCCGGAGCTGGCCCGCTACCGGCCCCGGACGGCTGCCCCGTGAGCACCGAGCCCCTCGACACCTCCTTCGACGCCTCCTTCGACACCTCCCCCGTCCCCGACTACCCGGCCCTGCACCGCCTGGACGGCCGCGGCTTCGTCCTCCTCGGCGCCGGCAACGGCATCGGCCGCCAGAGTGCCCACGCCCTGGCCGCCGGGGGCGCCCGCGTGCTGTGCGCGGACGTGGACGCCGGGCGCGCCCGGGCCGTCGCCGCCGAGGTCGACGGCGTCCCGTACGCCGTCGACGCCACCCGGCGCGAGGCCGTACGGGACCTTTTCGACCAGGCCCCGCGGCTGCTCGGCGGCCGCCCGGTCGGCGGAGTGGTGGACGTCATCGGCATGGCCCGGTACGCCGCGCTGCCCGAGATCGACGACGCCGGCTGGGACTGGCACTTCGACCTGGTGCTGCGGCACGCCTGGCTCGCCGTCCAGTACGGCGGCGAGGCCGTCGCGGCGGCCGGGGGCGGCCCGCTGGTCTTCGTCGCCTCCGTGTCGGGGCTCACGGCCGCCCCGCTGCACGGCGCGTACGGGGCCGCCAAGGCCGGGCTGATGTCTTTGGTGCGCTCCGCGGCGGTCGAACTGGGCCCGCGCGGGGTACGGGTCAACGCGGTGGCCCCGGGGGTCGTCTGGACCCCGAGGGTCGCCGCCCTGCTGGGCGGCGAGGGCCGGCGGCGCAATGCGCAAAACGCCCCGCTGGGCCGCGTCGCCGAGACCTCGGACATCGCGGCCGCCCTGTACTTCCTCGCCTCGCCGCAAGCTTCGTACGTGACGGGGCAGACGCTGGTGGTGGACGGCGGGGTCGGCGTGAAGTTCCCGTACCCGACGATCGGAGGCGAACAATGAGCGCGCAGCCCCCCGGGCGGACCGAACCGGCCCACGACGGCTCCGGAGCCTCCCCCGGCCACTGGCTCGACCCGGTCCCCTTCCTGCGCGGCGTGGCCTGGCTGGACAAGGGCCGCCCGGTGCGCGCCGACCCGGCGGACACCATGCGGCTGCCCTGGGACACGGGCGAGCGGGCCACCCTGCCGATTGGGGTGCGGCTGGAGTTCACCGCGCAGGGCGCGCGGGCCGTGGAGATCCGCTACCGGGCCACCGTGCCCGGCCCCACCGACGCGCTGCGCGACGTGGCCCACGGGTTCGCGCTCTGGGACCGGCACGGGGTGGTCCGCGAGGTGTTCACCGAGCCGGCCGCGGAGGCCGTCGTACGCATCGAACTGCCCCGGTCGCACGGGCCGTTCACCGTGCACCCTCCCGAGACGCAGTCCCCGCTGATCCTCGGCCTGCGCGGGATCGGCGGCGCCGTCACCCCCGCGCCGCCCGCCCGGCGCTGGGTGGTGCACGGCGACTCCATCACCGAGGGCTGGTGGTCCACCCGCCCCGCGCACGGCTGGCCCGCGGTCACCGGCCGTGCGCTCGGCTGGGACAGCGTCAACCTCGGGTACGCGGGCGCCGCGCGGGGCGAGCTCGCCACCGCCGAGCAGCTCGCGGAACTTCCCGCCGACGTCCTGACGCTCGCCTTCGGCACCAACTGCTGGTCCCGGGTGCCGTTCTCGGCCCCCCTCCTGTACGAGACCACGCGCGTGTTCCTCGAACTGGTCCGCCAGGGCCACCCCCGGACTCCGCTGCTGCTGGTCTCCCCCGTGCTTCGGCCCGACGCGGAGCGCACCCCGAACAAGCTGGGCGCCACCCTGGGGGCGTTGCGCGATGCGATGGAGCGGGCCGCCAGGGACCGGATCGCCGCCGGGGACGACCGGCTCTCGCTGCTGCCCGGGCGGGACGTGCTGGGGCCCGAGCACCTCGCGGACGGGCTGCACCCGAACGACTCGGGACACCTGACGCTCGGCCTCGCTGTGGCCACGGCCCTGCGGCGGGCCGGGTTCACCGCGGACTGAGTGAAACACCCCACAGCGCCCGGCTTGAACAGACCGGACCCCACGCGGCGTGTCCTGCACACAGTTGCCGCCGCTCCGCAGTCGGAGCGGCGGGCACCGCAGACACACACGTGGGAGAGATCAAGATGGGCATGAAGCGCGGAACCACCCTCGCCGCCGTGGCAGTTGTCGTCGCCCTCACGTCGACGGCATGCGGCGGGGACGACGCGAAGTCGGCCGACTCGCTCAAGCCGGCCGGGGCCGCCGCCGCCGCCCAGGACCCCGCCGCGGACGACGGGTACGGTTCGAGCGGTTACGGCGACGCGGGGGACTCCGCCTCGGAGGCGAAGCCCGCCGGACAGTTGGCCATCACCCCGAACGACCAGATCGGCTCCCTCCTCACCGACAGCGCCGGCCGCACGCTCTACCGCTTCGACAAGGACACCGCCAAGCCCCCGAAGTCGAACTGCGACGGGGACTGCGCGAAGACCTGGCCGGTGGTCGCGGCGGGCGACGTGACCGCCGCCGCCGGCATGGACCCGAGCCTGCTGGGCGAGGTGGTCCGCACCGACGGCACCAAGCAGCTGACGGTGGCGGGCTGGCCGATGTACCGGTTCGGCAAGGACACCAAGGCCGGCGACACCAACGGCCAGGGCGTCGGCGGCACGTGGTTCGCGGCCGCGCCCGACGGCAAGAAGGCCGCGAAGGCGGCCCCCGCCCCGGCGGCCGCCGGCCAGGGCGCGAGCGCCCTCGCCGTGGCCAAGGACCCCAAGCTCGGCGACCACATCGTGGACGGCAGCGGCATGACCGTCTACCGCTTCAAGCCGGACACCGCCTGGCCGATGGTGTCCAAGTGCGAGGGCGACTGCGTGGCCAAGTGGCCGGTGGTGCCGCCCGTGGACCAGGCCGACGCCAAGGGCATCATCGAGAAGAACTACCTGGTCCTGGACCGCCCCGACGGCAAGAAGCAGCAGACCGTGAACTGCTGGCCGGTCTACACCTTCACCGGTGACAAGAAGGCGGGCGACGTCAACGGGCAGGGCATCGGCGGTACGTGGTACGCCGTGGCCCCCGACGGCAAGCTCATCACCGTCCCTTAGTCCGGCCCGGACACTCGGCCACCGGACCACACGGTCCCCCGGCCCCTTTGCCACCTGACCGCGCGGCCCCCGCCCCGCCTCCCTCCCCCGGGGCGGGGGCCGCGCACCGTTTCCCCCGGACGGAGCGGAACCTAGTAGTGCTTGGTCAGGTCGGGGCTGGTGTGGGTATGCCGTGGTGGCAGGTGGGGCAGACGCCGGTCCATGTCGCGAGGAGGGTCTGTAGCTCGCGGACGATGCGGTAGAGGCTCAGGCCGGCGCCGTGTCTTTTGGGGCTCTGGCCAGTCGTTGCAGGGTGCAGAAGGCGTGTGCGACGGAGACGAGGGTGACGTGGTGGTGCCATCCGTTCCAGGTGCGGCCCTCGAAGTGGGCCAGACCCAGGGCCTGTTTCATCTCCCGGTAGTCGTGCTCGATGCGCCAGCGGAGCTTGGCCAGGCGGACCAGGGTGGTCAGCGGGGTGTTGGCGGGCAGGTCGGAGAGCCAGAACTGAACAGGTTCCGGTTCGGTGGCCGGCCACTCGGCCAGGAGCCAGCACTGCGGCAGTTCCGGTCCGTCGACGGCTTGGCGGACCTCGCGTCCGGAAGGTCGGACCCGCAAGGCCACGAACCGCGAGTACATCCGTTTGAAGCCGCTGCGGCCGGTGCCGGGCCGGGAGCCCTCACGCCATTGCACCGGCTTGGCCGCCTTCCGGCCTGCCGCGATGACCAGTTGTTTCACCGACTGTGGCTTGTCGGGGTACTTCGCCACCG
>NZ_JBHWVJ010000053.1:0-50670 GCF_042736725.1 Streptomyces sp. NPDC060028
GGTTGTCGGGGGGGGGTTTGGTTTTGTTTTTACCCCACCCCGCCCGCGCGCCCCCCCCCCGGCGGCGGGCCCCCCCCCCCCACTGCTGCGGCCCCCGCCGTCGGTCCGGACCCTGCGCGAGGCGAGCGCACCGCCCGGACCGGGCTGAGGGGGGCGGGCTGCTGCCGCGATGTGGCTTGGGCCGGATCGGTCGCCGGGGCGGGCCGGACCGCGACTGGCCAGAGCCCAGGCGGCGTCTGCTCAGCCGAGGCGGCCGACGTGGATGACCACGATGGTGACAGTGGCGTCGGTGATCTCGTACAGAACCCGGTAACGCCCTACGTGCATCCGGCGAAGGTCCGGGGAGCCGTATTCGGCGGTGCCCTGCGGGCGGGGCTGGTCGGCGAGGAGGTCGACGGCGTCCATCAGCTGCCGGAGCCCGTCGGGGTCGTCTTTG
This sequence comes from Streptomyces sp. NPDC060028, assembly GCF_042736725.1. Classification (NCBI taxonomy): domain Bacteria; kingdom Bacillati; phylum Actinomycetota; class Actinomycetes; order Kitasatosporales; family Streptomycetaceae; genus Streptomyces; species Streptomyces sp. NPDC060028. The sequence continues at coordinate 437 of NZ_JBHWVJ010000053.1, forward strand.
AGGAAGCGGACGGCCGCGTCGATGGCGGCTTCGTCCCAGACAACCGCGTACGTCACGCGCGCTCCAGGCCGAGCCGGGCGCGGACGTCGTCATGGGCGACGGGGACGGCGGAACCGGAGGCCTGCCGTTCCCGGTAGAGCGCAACGGCGAGAGCGTCCTCAAGGTCCGCGAGTTCCTGCGGGTTGATGAGGACTGCTGCCGGCTGCCCGTGATCGGTGATCGTGATCCGTTCACGGGCGTGGGAGGTACGGCGGACCAGCGAGCCGAACTTCGCTCGCGCTTCGGTGATCGGCAGTGTCTCACTCATGTGCAGAACTGTACACTTCACGCGCCTTCTGCACTGGCCGATCGCGGTACCTGGTGGACGTTGCCCGGGCAGGCGCCCCATCACCTTCGGGAGGTCAGTGCTTCGACGAGGTCTTCGCGGGTCATCTGCGAGCGGCCGGGGAGGTTGGCGGCGGCGGCCTTCTTGTAGAGGCCGGCCTTCGACAGGCCGGTGAGGTCCTCTTTGGAACTGGAGCGGATCCGCTTCTTGGCGGCGGGCTTCTTCGCGGCCGCGGTCTTGCCCGATGCGGTGGCCTTCCCGCCGACGGCGGCAGTCTTCGCTCACCCGGCGGCCCTGGCCGGGCCCCACCAAACCGGGGCACATCGTCGACGGCCGTGTCCAGGCGCAGGACGCCGGCGGCCTTCTCTCACCGCCTCCGCCTGGCCGCGGACGCCTCGTCGCCCACGAGTGCGGTCGACGTGCGCCCGCACCACGCCCTTGATCAGCCGGCTTCCGTCAAGGCTGCATGCGCGGCGGCGAGGATCTCCTCGGAGAGCGGGGAGCCCTTGGTGGCCCGGGACAGGACCAGCGCACCGAACAGGGTGCAGAGGCGGGCGATGCCGTCCTGGTCGTCACTGGCGAGGAAATCGGCGAAGTCGGCCACCCCCTCGGCGTAGACGCGACGGGCCTCGCGCGCCCCGCCTTCGCGCGCGATGTCGGTGGCGAGTGCGGCGACCGGGCAGCCGTCCGCCGGGGCGTCTCGGTGCTCGATGGAGAGGTAGGAGTCGATCAGCGCCTGCTGGGCGGCGTCGCGCTGCCCGTCGTGCCGCTCGAGCCCGGTGCTGTGGCGTTGGGTGAGCTCGGCGAAGGCGTGGGTGGTGGCCTCGTCGACGAGTGCCTCCTTGGAGGCGAACTGTTTGTAGAAGGCGCCGTGGGTCAGACCGGCCGCCTTCATCAGGTCGGCGACGCTGACCTGCGTGCCCTGCTCCCGGAACAGCCGGGATGCGGTGCCCACCACCCGCCTGCGATTTTCCTCCGCCTGTGCCTGCGATACGCGGCCCATGACCACCTCCCATTTGGATGTCGACTGGCATCTATCATAGACCCGTGTTTAGATTGGATACATAATCTAATTTGTTGCGGGTGGCCTACGGCGCCCGCCAGGACCAGGAGCGAGCATGGAACTGAAGAACGCGGTCGCGGTCGTCACCGGCGCCAACCGAGGGCTCGGGCGGCACCTGGCCGCCCAGCTCGTCGAGCGCGGCGCAAAGGTGTACGGCGCGGCCCGACGACCCGAGACGGTCGACGTGCCGGGCGTCATCCCGCTGCGACTGGACGTCACGGACGAGGCGTCGATACGGGAGGCTGCCCGCGTGGCGTCCGACGCGACACTGCTGATCAACAACGCGGGCATCTCCACCGGCGCGACGCTGATCGGAGGTGACGTGGATGAGGTGCGCCGGGAGATGGAGACCAACTTCTTCGGCCCGCTCGCCGCGACCCGCGCATTCGCCCCCGTCATCGAGGGCAACGGCGGCGGCGCCGTACTCAACGTCCTGTCCGCCCTGTCCTGGTTCCACCCGGCTGGCCTCGGCTCCTACGCGGCCTCCAAGGCCGCCGCATGGGCGCTGAGCGACGCGACCCGTGAGGAACTGGCACCCCGCAAGATCACCGTCTCGGCGCTGCACGTCGGCTACATGGACACCGACATGGCCGCCGGCGTGCCCGCCGATCAGAAGGTCGCCGCCGCCGACGTCGCGGCCCAGGCCCTGTACGGCATCGAGACCGGCCTGCCCGAGATCCTCGCCGACGAGACCAGCCGGTACGTCAAGCAGAGCCTGTCCGCGGCACCCAAGCCGAACGCCGGCTGACGCTACGCGGTCGTGACGGTGGCCTGATGGGTGGAACGCGGCTGAGGACGCAGTGCGCCCACGCCGCAGCCAGGAAAACAACACAAACTGTCTCGTACTGGGAAAAGCCCGGGGCGAGCGAAGACCCCGCCCTCTCACGGACGGGAAACGGAACGGAGACGACGATGAGGGCTTTCATGGCCGAGAAGTACGGCGGCCAATCCGGCCTGCGCGCCGCCGAGATACCCGACCCCCAGAAACGATTTGCCAGGAGTGCTCCGTGAAGGCCTTCGTCCTCGAGAGGTACGGCTCCCCCTTGCGGGAGGTCGAGATGCCCGTACCGGTCCCCGCCCCCCATGAGGTGCTCGTGCGCATGGTCGCGTCGGGCGTCAACCATGCCGACGAGCGGGTCCGCTCCGGCGAGTTCAAGACAATCTTCCCGTTCCGGCTACCCAAAGTCATGGGCGGTGAGCTCTCCGGCGAGGTCGTCGAGGCCGGCTCCGCGGTACGCGACGTCGCCGTGGGTGACCACGTGTACGGCTATGTCGACTTGGCGGCCACGGGCACCTTCTCCGAGTTCGTCGCGGTGGACGCCGCCACGATGGCACCCGTGCCCCGGTCGGTGAGCCTGGTCGAGGCCGCGGGGCTTCCAGTCGTCGCGCTCACGGCCTGGCAGGCCCTCGTCGAGATGGGCGGGGTGACGAAGGGCCAGACCGTCCTCATCCATGGCGGGACCGGTGGCGTGGGATCGGTCGCGATCCAGCTCGCCAAGCACCTGGGCTGCACCGTCGCCACCACCGTCTCGACGGCGAACATCGAGGCCGCCCGCGAGCTTGGTGCCGACATTGTCATCGACTACCGCCGCGACGACCTCGCACAGAGCCTCGCCAGCACGCCCGTCGACCTCGTCCTCGACACCCAGGGCGGAGCCACCCTGCAGGCTTCTCTCGGTGTGCTGCGCCCCGGCGGCACCGTCATCGGCATCACGGGCCCGCCCGACCCGGTCTTCGCGCGGCGCGTCGGCGTCAACCCCGTCGTCCGGCTCGCCATCCGGGCCCTGAGTGCCCGTACCCGCCGCCGGGCACGCGCGCTCGGGGTCACCTACCGGTTCCTGTTCATCACACCCGATAGTGCCGCGCTGCGCCAGGTCGCCGGGCTGGTCGACGACGGGGTGCTGCGCCCGGTCATCGACCGGGTGCTCCCATTCGACCAGACCCCGCGGGCTCTCACCGAGACGCTCGCCGGCGGCACACGCGGCAAGGTCCTGGTCACCACCGACCCGAAGGCGGTGACCAACCATGGCTGAGTCCAATGTCCGCCCCCGCCCGACCACGTGGGCCACGGCGCCCAACCGCCGCATCATCGTAGGTTCGAACACGCTCGTATACCGCGACCTCGGCCCCGAGGACGGCGTCCCGCTGGTCCTGCTCGCTCACCTGGGCGCCACGCTCGACGAGTGGGATCCCCGGTTTGTCGACGCGCTCGCCCGCGACCGCCGTGTCGTCGCGCTCGACCTCCCCGGGGTCGGCGGATCCACCGGCCGCGTCCCAGGCACCGTCGCCGCGATGGCGCGCGCGGCGGAGGGGTTCGTGGCCGCCCTCGGCCTGACCCAGATGGACCTGCTCGGATTCTCGCTCGGCGGCTTCGTCGCCCAGCAGGTGGCCCTCGATGCGCCGGGACTCGTGCGCCGCCTCGTCCTGGCCGGAACCGGCCCCGCCGGGGGAGCCGGCATCGACCGTCCGACCGGAGGAGCCTACGTCTACTGGGACATGGCTCGTGCCACGATGGCCCGCACCGATGCCAAGGAGTTCCTGTTCTTTCCCCGCACCCCCCGCGGGCAAGGCGGCAGCCAAGGCCTACCTGGCGCGCTTGCGCGAGCGCGTCATGGACCGTGACGACCCCATCACACTGTCGTCCTTTCACCGCCAGATCACGACCATCCGGGGCTGGGGCCGGGCTGAGCCGCAGGACCTCTCCCGCATCGGCGCCCCGACGCTCATCGCCAACGGCGACCACGACCGGATGGTCCCCACCGAGTTGTCCCACGACATGCACGCCCGCATCCCCGGCAGCACGCTGATCATCTACCCAGGGTCCGGGCACGGCGGGGTCTTCCAATATGGCGACGAGTTCGTCGACGCCGTGCGAGCCCACCTCGACACCGACAGCTGACATCAGCTGTCCAGCGGGCTCCTCCGCCCGCACCCTCGGCCGGGCCGACCTCGCCCTCCGCTGGGCCGGGGCGGGCCTGTACGACGACGGCACCCTCGTCTACGTGACCGCCCGCCCGGCTGGCGAGGACGCCAACGAGCTCGGTCTCATCGCGCACGGCGCTGCAGGGCGCTCGCGCAACAACGGGTCGCCTACGTGGCACCCGGTCAGTACATGTACCCGTCGCACGCCGCCGGCCACCAGAATCGAAGCAGACCTCTTCCCTCGGCTATCACGAGGAAGGACACCTCATGCAGTTAAGCCGTCAAGCGGAGGCCGGTCCCTGGTGGAAATCGGGTACTCGCCGCGGATACGGCCTGCGAGGCTGTGGGGGTGACTGAGACGACCCCTTACGACGCCGACCGTGCCCGATTCACCCGCCAGGCTCTGGCACGCCTTGTCCTGTGCGATCACGCAGCGGACGCTGCGGATGGCGCCGCCGGCCTGGTCGCCACCGAGAACGACCCTGACACCGGTCCCGGAGGCCGGGTGAGCCAGGCAATCCAGCTCATCGAACTCGCGGAGCGCGCGCTGGTCTCGGCCGTGATCTACGAACGGGAGCGAGGCAGCTCTTGGACGGAGATCGCCCAGTACCTGGGCATCGGTCCGGCAGAAGCGGAACAGCGGTTTGGCGCGAACCTGGACAACTGGAACACAGCCTTCGAGGTTCCCTACCGGCTCGACGACACCGGCCGAAAGCGCCAACCGCAGCTGCCCACGGCAGCGTATGACCCCGCTTGGGCATGCGACCGGCTCGATACCTGGGCCGGGAACCGGCTCATTCTTGTCAACGACGAGCGTCCCGTCAGCTCGGGTCTCGTCAAGGCTGTGCCGGAGGAGGAGCTCCCGTCAGTGACTCCGTAGCGACGTTGGCGGGGAAGGCGATCGCTTCGTCGAACAGACTGCGCGCCTGAAGGCAGTGGTGGAGCTGGCCGAGCATCCGGTTGAACAGGTGCCGCAGAGCCTGCATATGCCAGTCCCCTCCTGCCCGGCGGCGCCGGTAGTGGGTGTCCGCGCCTGTGGAACCGCTGAGGGAGGCGAAGGCCCACAGGTGGCCGACGTGGTTGAGCCGGTTGTTCTTGACGAACCGGCGTCCGATATAGCGGCGTTTGCCGGAGCCCGGGTGATCGGGGCCGCGGAAGCGACCGCGTCCTGGACGAGCGGCATCCACTGGGGCCAGAACGAGCGGCCCGGGTCCAGGTTCGGAAGGCCGGTGCGCTGGAAGCTCTCGAAGTCGTCGGCTTCGTCGCCCACCGCGTAGAGGTCGCGCATCTCCAGGTGGACCGCCGTGTGGTGGGTGTCGGCGAGCAGTTCAGCGAACGTCGCGGTGTTCAGCTGCTGCGCGTTCCGCTGCATCGCACGCCTCCCTCAAAATCGCCGCCATGCGGACCGGAATCCGGATCACCCGCTCGTGCGCGGGGATCCCCGTCGTGTGGCCGGCCACCCACTCGGTGGAGCCGACCAGGGTCTTCAGGAGTTCGTCGGCTTCCTCGCCCTGGAGGATCAGGTCCGCGCTCTCCTCTTCCACCCACACCGTCGGTGATCCCTCGCCGCCGGTGTTCGGGTCGATCCCGACGAACCGTAACGTCATCGCGTGCTCCCGTGTCGAGTCGGTTGCGCATAGTTGCGCGATGACCGTCCCGCAGGCTGGTCCCCTCGGTCAAGAGCGCTGTCCCAACGGCTCGCCGCCGCTGCGTGGCAGGCGCGGCGCGGGCCAGGTCGGCTCCCAGCGCCAGGACGCCCACCGGTCGGCGTCCACGAACGGCCCGGCCCTTTCCTCGAGCATCGCGAGGACGTGGGCGCGGGCGAGCTCCACCGCCTGGTGCTCGATGTCGGTGACGATGCCCAGGCGCCGGACGTGGACGTACTCGTCTTCGTCCTTCCACGTCCACGTGCCCAGGTCGGGGTCGATGACGAGGTCGACGGTCAGGTCGAAGGTGTCGAACCCGGCCGCGGTGCGGCGGGTGGGGTGCTCGAAGTTGACGTACCAGTTCCTCAGCCCGGCCGCGGTGAAGAAGGCGTTGATGCTGAACCACGCCGCCGGCGACTTCCACAGCAGCAGCTCCGTCTCCTGCCACATGCCGGGCGCGAGTTCCCACTCCCCCGTCGCCATCGCGTCGAACCCCTCCGTGCGCACCGACCGGTCGCCGTCGAGGCGGGCCTTGGCGTACAGGGCCGGCCACAGCGCCTGAGCACCCGGCGCGCAGGCGGTCACCAGCGCCTCGCCGGTGTCGGCGACAACCCGTAGCGCCTGCTCGCTCCACACCCGCCCGGAGCGGTGCACATCGCGCCGCACCACCGTCGCCCCCGCCTCGAAGGTCTCCACCGGGTGCCTCCCTCGTACGGGCCCTGCCGGAACATCCGGCAGGACAGGCACCACCCTGAGCGCGCGCGGCCGGAGTGGGCAAGCCGCCGTTCGGGGCGGCTTGCCCAGGCTCCCCTTGGGCTTGCCCAGCCGCTCAGGCTTGCCCGGCCGCCGGCTCCCACAGCGGGCGGGCACGCCCGGTCCCGTCGCAGTGGAAGCACCGGCCACCCTCGGACGTGCTCCGGGCGCCGATGGTGGCCGTAGCGTCGCGCAGGAGCTGAGTGAGGCCGTAGACGTGGGCCGGGTGCAGGGCGAGGTCGTGGCGCTTGCCCACCAGGATCTCCTGGATCTCCCCTTGAACGGCGTAGCCCGGCGCCGTCCGGACAGAGCTGGTCAACGCGGATGTGAGGTTGTGCAGGTGGGCCATCGCCTCTCCCCCGGACAGCTCCACTCACGCCCTGAAGAGGACGTCGTCCGGATTGGCGAGGGACAGCAGCACCTCCGGCCGCTCGAACGACTCGAAGCGGTCGACCGGCTCGGGGTGGGATGTGTGAAGGCGGGTGAGGGCGTGCCACATGTCGTCGGGATCGTGGCGCTGGAGTCCGGCCATGTCCTCTTGCAGCTTGTTTCGTGTCATGGCTCCTGTCTACGGCCAGCAAAAAGGCGTCGGCCGGCTCCAGGCCGACACGTCCCGGACAGTGACCCCGCGACTTCGGGCCCCGTCCCGCCCTGCGGCCCGGACGCTGGGCAAGCCTCGGTCGGCGAGGCTTGCCCAGCCACCGGGCCCGTGACCGATGACCGGTCGCCCGCAGACCTGTGACCGATCCACTCCCCCGATCGGCCAAACGGCATGTCAGGCCCGTGACCGGCCCGTGCAACTCCCGCCTGTGCCGGTGACCGGTCATCGGTTACCCGTCATCCGTCAGCCGCGGCCTCGCCGGGCGGACCGTGACCGGCGCCGCCCTGCCAGCGAGCCCGGCCGGGGTGGGCAAGCCCGGTTCGGGGCGGCTTGCCCAGGCTCCCCTTGGGCTTGCCCAGCGCCCGTCAGCGGCCGGCGGGCTCGGGGTAGCGCCGGCGGCGCCGGTCCGGGTCGTCGACGCCGATCTCGTACCAGGGCTCGCCCCGCTTCGGCCGGGGCATGGTGTTCACCCACACCGCGACGGTGATGCCCCTCACGTCGGCGGTGAGCGCCCGGCGGCGGTTGTCGAGCAGGTGCTCCTCCTTCCCCGCCAGGACGACATAGAGCAGCGGGAAGCGCTCGGAGCGGGTGTAGCGGTGGCGCTGCCAGAACGGGTACGTGCTGCCGTTGGTGCCGCGGGCTCCTTCCCAGACGCGGTGCCCGGCGTAGCGCTCGTAGTCCCAGATCTCCTTGGCGAGGCGGGCCTGGGACATGGTGCCGTTGTCGAGCTCGAAGAGGCGGACCTCGCTGGTCTTGGTCGGCACGGCAAGGACGGCGTCGGTGTTGAAGGACAGGCCGGTCTGCTTGATGGCGTGGTTCACCTCCACCTGCCAGTCGGTCAGGCACTCGCGGTCTCCGGACAGGACCGTGTCGGTGTAGGCGAGGATCATGTCCGTCACCGCGAGACCGTGCGGGCCGAGCCCGGCTCGAACGGCCTTCGCTCCGGTGCCGGCCTTCGGAGGCAGCGGCAGCTCATTGCCATCGGCCCGAGCCTTCTGTCCCGCCACCGCCAGGTTCCAGATCTGGTGCTTGCCGTCCTTACCGTTCGTCTCCGCCAGTCCCAGCTCCGCCAGTCCTTCATCGCCCTGCGCACGTACGACCGGCCGTCCGACTCCCCCTTCGTGATCACCTGAGCCATCTGCCGGACCGTCGCCATCCGCACACACCCCAGCAACCGCAGCGCATCGGCCCTCACCTTCCCGGCCGTGGGAGTGGACCTCTTCCCCTTCGCTCGTGTCTCAGGGGAAGGGAGAGAGGTGTCAGCGTGCCGGGAGGCCTCCTTACGGGCGGTGTGAGCTGCGGTAATGGGCACGACGTTGGAATCGTTCACGGCACTGGATACGGCACCGGATTCCGGGCCGCCCACAGGGCGCTCAGCACCCCTTGACCAGGTCGGGCGCGGCTCCGGATCAGGCTGTGCGGTCGGGGTGATGGCGGGCATCGGATCCTCGGTTCTCCGGCCGGTGGCCGGGTCGGTGAGCTGGACCAGGTCGCGCGCCGCTGCGCACGAACCCGTGGCCACCGTGAGGAGGACCCCCTTGACCGCTGTCTGATCGCCCCGCCCGGACGGTGTCTCCTATGTCCCGGAAACGCCTTGACCAGGCCGACATATCCGTGACCGGCACCACATTCCCGCCCCGGGGTTGCCGGGGCCGGCGGGGAGGGAGAGTTCTCCCTCCCGAGCGCGGTCTCTGTCCACAGGGCCGCCATCAGAGGCTCCTCTTGAGGCCGCCGCGATCAGCGGGGCGGCCCGTACCTGAGAAGCCTCCATGTTCGAGACCATCGCCATGCCGCTCGCCCCGATGACTCCCCACGCGGTGATGAGTGCCTTCAACTACCTCCGGGCGGTCGAGGCCGGCGACACCGAGGCCGCCGCGGAGTTCGTCGCTGCCGAGCCGCGGATGCCCGTGCTGTTCCTGGAGGTCGCGCACCACATCGTCATCCCGACAACCAACCTGCCCGACCGGGACGAGGAAGCGGTGCCGTGTGACCACTCGTTCGCCCTGTTCGAGCTGGGGATCTGCTTCCTGGGCACCCTGCGGTCCTGGCATGAGCAGGCCGGCGCCGACGCGGCCCCGGGCCTCGCCTTCGATCGAGCTGGTCGCCGTCTACCGCGGCACCCCACTGCCCGCCCAGGAGCTGTCCGCGCGCCTGCGCGAACGCCTGCCCCGCCAGATGGTCCCACGCCACTACCGGCACGTGACGGAGATCCCGCTGAACGCGAACGGCAAGACGGACCGCAAGCGGCTGCTGGCCGAACTGGGCTGACGAACGCCCCGTCGCCCGGTCACGAGGTCAGCCTCGGGCGTCCCACGCGGCGAGCACCGCGTCGTGCTTGTCCTTCTCCAGACCGACGGGGATCTTCCCCTGGAGGTACTTCGGCCGCGGGTACCCGCCGTCGTTCAGCGCCCGCCAGGTGTCGGCGACCGTCTCGGCTACGGGGCGACAACGCATCCCGGCGGCCAGGGCCTTGGCCGAAGAAGCGGTCCAGGTGCCGACGACCTCGGGGATGTCCGGGGCCCAGAGCGGCACCTCGGTCCACGGCTGCACCCCCTGGTCCTGCAGGAACTCCTCGTCCGCCCAGACCAGTTCGGTCTGCGCGCCGGTGGCTTCGACACAGGCGCGCAGCAGCTCGCCCATGGTGGTGTTCCCGGGCACCCCGGTGGTCAGATAGCGCCCGCCTCCGCCCACGGCGAGCCGATCGAGCACGAAGGCGGCGATGTCACGGGCGTCGACCAGCTGCATCGCCCGGCTGGGGGACCCGGGCGCCAGTACGCGGCCACCGCGTGCGATGGTCTCCAGCCACCACGGCAGCCGGCCGACGTTCTCACCGGGCCCGACGATGATGCCGGGATTGACGATGAGCGCACGCCCCGGGAAGCCCTCCTCGACAGCCCGCTCGCAGCCCGCCTTGAGCGCGTTGTACGGCACGTCGTCGGGCGAGGCGTCCACCGCGCACGCGTGCCGGGGGAAGGACTCGTCGACCCCCTTGGCGGGCCAGTCGGCATAGGCGTGGAAAGAGGAGACGAAGGCATACGTGTCGGCACGCCCCACCAGGGCCTCGACCGAGCGCCGCACGATCCGGGGCTCGAACCCGCAGGTGTCGACCACCCAGTCCCAGCTGCGCCCCTCCACGAGCGCCCCAAGGGCGTCCTCGTCCTCGCGGTCGCCCAGGACCGACTCGACACCGGCGGGCGTCGGACCCGACTGCCCGCGATTGAACAACGTCACCTCGTGCCCGCGCCGCAGCGCCTCGTCGACGAGTGCCCGGCCCAGAAAAACGGTTCCACCGATAAGAAGGATCTTCATGCCCGCAAGGCTTTCATCATGCAACTCACTTGCCAAGGGCACCTTTTCAAACCGGCGGCCCACCCGCTCGCCGACTGTCGACGGAGGTCTACCGGACACCTACTACGACACGGCGCAGGCGACGATCGAGGCCAGGTCAGTTCGACGGGGTGCGTGCGGTGCGCAGGGCCCGGGTGCGCGGGGTCGCGGCTGGGCAGGCCAGTTTGCTCAAGTGAGTCTTCTCGATGATGTGGCCGAGCGCGACGGCTGGCGGTGCTGGGTGTGCGACGAACCAGTCGACCCCGACAAGTCCGTGAACGACCAGCAGGGGCACAGCGTTGACAGCCGGACCGCCGACCGGAAGGCCAAGGTCGCCGAGCGGCTTGCGCACCGCGGGTGCAACAGCCGCAAGGGCGCGGTCAAGGTGGTCATCGCTTGGCCGGACCGCCTGTACGTGGTCGAACCCGCGCCGCTGGTCACCGTTGCCGCGCGGCTGGAGCGCAAGGGGGGCCGCGAGATCGTGGGCCGTTGCCCGACCAAGAAGGACGCCCAAGAAGCGGCGGATTGGCTGGTGGACCGGTTCTCCCGACTGGCACCGGGGCTGCCCGTGACCGTCGACATCGAGCCGGGCGGCGGCCAGTTCCTCGTCATCCTGGCCACCGGCCGCCGCTGAACGGGGATCACCAGCACACACTCTCGTCGAGCTGAACCGTCGGCCCACATCGACCTGTCCGGCGCGAGCTGACCCGCGGGCGCGTGGCGAGCCGCGGCTGGGTGACCGGCGCGGGGGCGGCTTTTCCGCCAGGGGAGGCCTTGGGGTGTGCTGTGGCGGTGCTACAGCTGGCGAGCAGTGCGGAAGTGATGACGGCTGCAGCCGCGTGGGTGGCTCGGTTCATGGGATCCCCTGGAGTGCGTGAGGAGCCCATCTGAGCGCCTCTGGAGGAGAGCCGTGACCGGTGTTGCCATTTCGTGACGGGGCTGCCGCGGCACTGTCGGTCCTGTCGAGTCGGTACGAGACCGGGGAGGCCGGGTTGATGTGGATCACGGTCTGCGGTGGGAGCCCTGCGAGCAGTTCCGCGCCGGACATCCGGGTAGTCGTGACGCCGTCGGGCACGTGGCTCGGCGAGGTGAAGACTGCCGTCTCGCGGAGTGTGTTCCGGGGCGCCGTCCCGGAAGCGGTCGTCCCGGCCACTGTGATGGTGGCCGATTCCCCTGTCCGGGCCCGACTTCGCCACCCGCATCCGCTTCCGCTTCACCCCCCGCCCCCACACCTCGACCCCGTCCGCGCCCGCCGCTGGCGAACCCTCCACCCGTTGGGCGAATCCGCCGCCTGCTGAGGCCGCCCCATCCCGCTCAGCGGCTCGTCAGCACGCCGAACTCGTTTCCGTCGGGGTCGGCCAGCACCACCCGCTCGCCGGCCCCGCCGCCGACCCGCGTCGCCCCGAGGGAGAGCAGCCGCTCCACCTCCGCCTCCGGGTCGCTGCCCTCCGGTACGGCCAGCTCGAACCGCACCCGTGTCCTGCCCACCCGCGGCGCCACCGGCGGACCACCCCAGGTGATCTTCGGACCCCCGTGCGGCGAGCGGATCGCGGTCTCCTCGTCCCAGACCAGCGGCCACCCCAGCGCCTTGCTCCAGAAGTACCCGATAGTTCCGTCTGTCGGCCCTCCCGGTGCGACGCTGGGTGCGGATGAGGGTGCCGTCGATCAGGACCACCTCCCCGCCCTGCTTGGCGACCTTCATCAGGGCTCGGTCCAGGCGCGGCGCCTGGGCGGCGAGCAGTCCGATCAGCTCGTCGCGCCAGCGGCGGACGGTGGACTCGGACACGTTGTTGCCGCCTGCCATGTCGGCCAGGCGCTGGTCGTGACGTAGCACGGCCAGGACGATCACCGCAATCTTCCCGGGCGGCAGGATCCGCCACCTGGACCCAATCGCCTTCAGGTGACGCCGAAGCAGGCTGGCGAGGTGGTTGACGGTGTGCGTGGACAGCGGCAGACGGCACTGGTAGACGAGCGGGAAGGTGCCCTCAGGGCGTTCTTTGGTATTCGTCACACGGATCCAACGGCCGTCGAGGGCTCCCTGGTTACGCTGATGGCGCCCGTTGAGACGGGTCTGGTCGCAGCTCCGTGAGTCCTCAGATCGGCGGCACGTAGGTAGGTGTCCAGCCTGGCGCGGACTGAGGTTGCTTAACCCGAGCCAGGACCGGTGTCTTCCTTGTTCGACGTCGTGGGTGCGCAGTCGTGGAATGCTGAGGAGACGGCCTTGTCCAGCGTCGCATCCGAGAGCCCAGGCCCCTCACAGCCCTCGATGGTGACAAACACAAACTCCGTCCGGATCCCGTCCACCTCGGTCTCCACGGTGTACTGTCCGGGGAACTCCTGCCCTCGGCTCCAGTCACATCCCTCGGCGTCCAGCGCGGCGGTGAACTGGGAGTAGGTCACGTCCGACGGATGGCTGACCATCGTGTTCGTCCGTGCATCAGGGACTTCGATCTCCCCGTGCCAGACCGGGACGATGACCTGGACCACCAGTTGACAGCTACAGACGACCAGTTGCAGGTTGCCGTAGCCGAACCAGCGAGGCCAGCGGCCCTTCGAGTACACGGGGTCGCCGATGAAGGGCTGCCCCAGTCCCTCCACCAGTTCGGGTAGAGAGGCATTACAACCGATCGGCCCGATCCTGGCCGTCCGGCCGAACTCCGCCAGTATTCGGGTCGCATTCATGGGGAGAATTATGCCCACATTCATGTTGAGATGCGGAAACAGGTAGCGCCTTGAGTGAAACCCTCATCAACGCCCACGCCGCCGCGCTGCGGGCAACAGCGGCCCAGGTCACAGACGGGTGGTGAACCGTCCGTCGGGCAGTTTGCGCAGCCGGCCGCGGTCGGCCAGTCTGACCAGTTTCCCACGCAGCGGTTCCAGCTTGGCCCGTACGCTGATGTCCACTCCCAGCATCTCGCCGACCTGTCGGGCCCTGACGGGTCCGGCGGCCTGCCGAACGGCAACGAGGATCCGCTGGTAGTCCGGCGGGAGCGTGGTCTGCTCCACCCCTGGCGCCCGCTGCGGGATCAGCATCACCGCCTGCCCGCCGACGTGCCCGGGCACGGGCGTGACTGAGGCGTGGTCTTGGCTAGTGCTGTGACCGGGAGGGTTCACCGGGAAAGTGGATCCGTTTGATCCCGCGGTCGGGGCATTCGCAGGCCAGTTGTCCCGCAGGGGTCGGCGTGGCCGGGTTGCTGCGGGACCACATGGTGGTCAGCGGGGCTGGTAGTCGACGGTTCCGAGGGGCCAGTTCGTGGACAGCCAGGTCGTGACGGATGCCTGCAAGGGCGCGTCCAGCCCGGCTCTGTCGGCACGGACCCAGGAGCGGACGTCGGTGTCATGGTCGTCGCTGCGGGAGGGATAGATGTAGACGCACCCGATCACCTCGCCACTAGCGGTCTCGATGACGGTGTAGGTGAATCCGCGGCGCTGAGTGAAGTCGTCCGCGTGACGCTGCAGGTCGACGAGGTTCGCCTCCAGGGCCATCCCGTCCGCAGGAGGCCATCCTCGGTCCTGGAAGCCCGGGGTCGCACGGATGTGGTCGATGCTGCTGGTCCAAGCGGCGTGGTCGGCGGCGTTGTGCTGGGGTCCCAGAGGTTCCAGACGGAACTGCGGGGTGATCAGGTCCGCGGGGACGACGAAGTCGTCGGGGACGAGGGCATGGTCGGTCATGGGGCCGAGGCTATGAGGCAGGGCTCTCGGTTGCACCTGGATTGATCACGCCGCTCGCGCGGCGGGGCGGCCCCACCGGATGCCCTTTTCGCTGCGGACGCGGACGCGGGCGCGTTCGCGGCGTTGGGCGGTCAGTACGTCGGGGTGGCGGGCGTTGGCGTTGCGCCAGCGCAGGTGCCGGTGGAGTTCACGGGTCTGCACGGTGTGGTTCGGATGGTTCGAGTTGGCCAGGGTGAACTGTCGCAGCGGCCCGAAGTGGGCTTCGATCGGATTGGCCCAGGATGCGTTGGTCGGGGTGAAGCAGAGCTCCACCTTGTTTTTCTTCGCCCAGGCGTGGATCTTGGTGCCTTTGTGGGCGGAGAGGTTGTCCATGATCACGTAGATCGGGGCTCCGTCCGGCCGGGCCGCACGGATCGACCCCAGTGCGGCCAGGGAGTTCACGGCGCCTTTGCGGCGGTGGTTGATGCCCCACAAGGTGTCGTCGCCAACCGAGTAGCAGCCGTGGAAGTAGGTGACGCCGTGGGTGCGGTGGTAGGTCGCCGGGACCCGGTCGGGGTGTGACGTCGGTGCCCAGCAGCAGCCGCCGGTGGGGCGGATGCCCAACGGCCCGAACTCGTCGAAGGCGAAGACCCAGTCCGGTAACCGCTCCAGCACGTGCTCGATGCGGTCGAGCTTGGCGTCCCGGTGGGGGTCGGTGGACTCCTTCCACGTCTTGGTGCGCTGGAACGTGACGCCGCGGCGGGCGAGCAGGCAGCGCAGGGCCTCACGCCTGATCCGGATCGTCCGGCCGTGGACCGTGCGCAGGTAGGCGGCGAGTTTGCGGATCGACCAGCGGATGAAGGGGTAGCCGAGCTTGGTCGGGCGGGTAGTGGCCGTCGCCACGACGAAGTCCTCGTCGTCAGCGCTCAGCAGGCGGGGACGGCCTCCCGCCCACTGAGGGTCCAGGCAGGCCAGGCCGATCTCGTTGAACCGGTGGATCACGTCGCGCACCGTGTCCTCGTCGGCCGCCATCAACTGCGCGATGACCGGCACCCGGTTCCCGCCGGCCGACGCCAGCAGCATCATCGCCCGCCGGTACCGCACCGTGCTGGTGCTGCCCCGCCGCACGATCTGCTGCAGCTTCTGCCCCTCTTGGTCGGTCAGACGACGCACCTTGACCGGCTCCGCCACCACGCCTCCACACGCTCGATGGGATGTCAGCCCCCATCCAACCGGCCCCATCCGCAGAGGGGGCCCAAACCCGGCGAACCAACGCGGTCACAGCGCTAGATGGCTTTGGGCCTGGCGTCACCGGCTCTGTGCTGGAAGGTCCCCCAGAGCTCGGAGAGGCGACACAACCGACCAAAGGAGCGTTCCGCCCACTGTCGGTCACGAAAGCGTAACCGAGAGGTGCGGCTTCGTCGAATGTCGGTGGCGACATGTAGCCGTCCCCTTACGCTCCTTGCCATGCGGCGGCGGTGCACCATCGAGCCGCATGACTGGGGGGTCATGGTGACGCTGTACGGACGGGCGGCGGTGCTCGATGCCGTCGTGCCTTCATTGGTGGGGCTCGAGTCGCAGGGGGCCGCCCGGCTGCGGATACCGGGCGGGAGTCCGCTGCTGATCGAGTGCGGCGGCGGGCGGCTCACCGGCAAGACCGCGCTGCTGAAGGAGCTCTCGAAGCGCTACGCGCAGCGCCTACCGCAGGCGTACGCCGACCTCGGGGCGGCGGACTTCGGCCAGCCGGGCCTCGCCTCCCTGGCCGACGAGACCACGGCGAACGCCTCGCGCACCTCGGACCTGCTCTTCTACCTGATGGACGGGTTGAGCCGGAAACCGAACGAGTTCGCCGGGAAGTTGTCCTTCCCCCGGCTTACCCAGGGGCTGCTCGCGGTCACCAGCTGGCAGTCCGAGGACGTCCAGCCCGCCGAGCTGCAGGCCGCCCGTCGCCGCCTCGCGGGGCTGTTACGGGAGAGCCAGCCCGACCTCCAGGCGCGCAACCAGCGGGTGTCGGGCTGGATCGGACAGGTCACCCAGGGCGTCAGCGCCGCAGCGGGGCTGGGACCCGGGGTGAGCGAACTCGTGGGGCCGCTCACCGACATCGTCACCACCGAACTGCTCGGCCCGCGCGCCAACAAGCAGGGCCTGGGCTGGTGGGCCGGCCGCCGGGTCGGCCCCCAGGGGGACGGACACGCCCAGTTGACCGATCTCGCCATGTGTTTCCGCGGCGACGGGGGCGACCGGCGGCGGGCGGAGCACCACTTGGTGGCCGCCCTCCTGGAGGACATGGCCGACCACTACACCTGGATGCGCCTGAAGAACCGGGTGCCGCGCCCGCTGCTGCTCCTGGACAACGTCCACACCCCGCTCGGTGTGGCGGTCCTGGACGCGCTGACCCGCGCCTGGCACGACGAGCCCACGCGGACGCACCCCGGCGTCGTCGCGGCGGCCCTCGCCCAGGAGCCCGCCGTGCCCGACGCCGAGGGCACCGCCCCGTCGACGAGGAGTGCGGCGGGCCCGTACTGGCGGCAGGACAGGCCACAGACGGCGGCCGGCTGGGTGTTGAGGCTGCCGATGGCACAGCTCGACCTCGACGAGGTCAAGGAGATGTTCGGCGACGACCGGCCGGAGCCCGACACCGCCCACGTGATCCACCGGCTCAGCGCCGGGCGCGCTGGGATAACCCACGCCCTGGTGCTGTCCGTCCGGCAGAAGACCGGCCTCCATGAGCCCGTCGACCACGGCGCGCTGCTCGACCTGCCGCTGGAACTGCCGCTCGACGACGGGCCGACGCTGCCCGTGTACGAACGGCTGCTCCGGCTCCTGATCCCCGACGGGGAGGCCCGGGCCCGCCTCGCCTCCTACACCCCGGCGCTCGACGACGCGGCCGCCCACGCGCTCGACGCCGACCACGTGCCGCACGGAGCTGACGGACAGCCTGTGGCGGCGACCGTGAGAGTGCCAGTGGCGCAGACCAAGCGCCTGTTGCGGAAGGACTGCTGGAGCCATCACCCCTGGCCGGGCACCGGCGGGCCCTTCGTCGGTGATCCCACCCTGCGGGCCTTGCTCGTGCACGACCTCCGCACCCGCACTGGCGCGACGCCCGGGGGTGGGGACTGGCGGAGCAGGCACCGGCGGCTGCGCCTCCTGTACGCGCCGGGCGCCGCCGACCCGCGCGATGCCTGCTACCTGCACCACTCGCTCGCGATCGGCGACACCGACGTCGTCGTGCGCGCCCTGCACCGCCGCCTGGCCGAGCAGGACGCGCCGGGGTGGCTCGCCACTCTCAACCTGGTCTGCGCCGCACCGCATCCCCCGGAGCACCCGGCCGTCCCGGCTGCGGATCCCGTGGAAGACCGGCTCGCGGCCGACAACGACCCCATGCGCCAGGCCGTGCAGCTCCTCGTCCTCAACCTGTGGCGGCAGTCGCTCCCCCTCGCGCACCCTGACCCGAGGAAGGTCAACGCAGTCCGGCTGCAGCTGCTCACCCTGGCCCAGAACAGCGCCGTCGGCCCCCAGGAGGTCTTCTACCAGGCCTACGAGGAGTGGCCCCAGTTGCTGAACCGCTGGATCCAGGCACCCGATCTGCCGACCTACGGAGAGCCCCGCCCATGACAATCTGGCCCGCCGGACCGCTGAACCGCGCCCTGCTGATCGCCGCCGTCGCCGTCGTCCTGGGAACCGGCGGCTACGTCTCCTATGACCGGTGGCTCGCCGAGGACCCGGCCTGCGCCCCCGGCGTGGCGAAGCGGGGCCCCCGGCACGAGTGCGTCGGCGTCACCGACGGCGGCTACGTATTCGCCCCGTCGCTGAAGCAGGTCACAGGCCGCATCAAGGCGGAGAACGACAGCGTCGCCGGGAAGTCGCCCGCCACGATCGCCCTGATGATCCCCATGATCTCCGACACCCAAGCAGAGCAGCAGGAGTACGTCGAGCAGGTGCAGGGCGCCTATCTGGCCCAGTACCGCGCCAACCACCAGGCCAACGGCAAGCAGCCGCCCATCCGGCTGGTGCTGGCCAACCCCGGCCGGGGTTACAAGGAGTGGCGTACCGTCGCCGACCAGCTCGCGCGGGCCGCGGCCGACACGAAGGAGAACCTGCGCGCCGTCACCGGCATCAACATCAGCATCACCGAGACCGAAGAGGCCGTCCGCTACCTCACGAAGGACAAGGGGATCCCGGTCGTCGCGGGCCCCATGACCGCGGACGACATCAAGAACACCGCAGCCGACCCGCACCGCTACCCGGGCCTGGCCCGGATCGCCCCCGGCAACACCGACCAGGCCGACGCCCTCGCCTCGTACGGGTCGGACATAAAGCCCGCAGAGACGCTGGTGGTCGAGGACATCCGCGAGGGCGACAACTACCTGGCCAGCCTGCGCCAGACCTTCGAGAAGCTGGCCAAGGGCGCGCCCAACGCCCCGGAGACCTTCCGGTCGCCGCCCGACTTCAACGACGAGGGCAACCTCGCCAACGACTTTCACCAGATGGTGCCGGACATCTGCTCCTCCGAGGCGAAGACCATCTACTTCGTCGGCCGTCCGGTGCAACTGCGCCTGTTCCTCGTTGAGTTGAGCAACCGCAAGTGCAACAAGCCTTACACGGTCATCAGCGGCTCGCACGCCTCCACCCTGACGGTCGACGAGAAGTTCGCCGACCAGTGGGGCGCCCTCACCAATGGCGCCGGCATCACCCTGCGCTACCCGGGCCTGGCCCACCCCGATGCCTGGGGGGACCTAAGCACGACGCCGACCGGCGGCTCCAAGGCGGCGCTGAAGGAGCTGACCGACCTGGTCCAGAAGCTCGGCACCAAGGAGCCCGACTCGATCGGCCCCGCCAACCTCTCCGACGGCCGCGTCATCATCACCTACGACGCGGTCTCCACCGCCATCGCGGGCATCCGCAACGACGCCGTGGGCAGCGTGAAGATGCCGTCCCTCTCCGAGGTCGCCGACAGCTGGCTGCGGCTGCACGGCAACAACCGGGTCGAGGGCGCCAGCGGCTGGATCTGCCTCGACCAGTACGGCAACCCGTACAACAAGACCGTCTCCATCGTCCATCTTGACCCGACGACCAAGACCGCCGTCTTCGACGGCATCGCCTGGCCCGCGGGCCGCGCCCCCGACCCCAACTGCTCCATCCCCAATTGAGGGGCCGCCGGCTGGCCCCGCCCACGCCCGGGGCCAGCCCGCAGTGCGAGGTCGAGCACGTGTCCTCCCACGCCCCGGACCCGCTCACGAAGCGCAGGTTCCTGGACAGCTCGAACCGTGAGTTGTTCGCACTGCTGAAGCGGTACCTGGGCGAAGCCCATCGTGCGCGACGAACGCGACGGCCGATGACGAAGGGCGGGGACACCAACACCGGCACCCCGCCCTTCGTCACCAGCTCACGCCCAGTTGAGCCCGAGGCCGGCCAACGCGGCGACCTTGTCGGCGGCCAGCTTCGCTCGCCTGCTCTTGCTGTTGCTCAGAGACACCCCGAGTTTGACCTCCGTACCGTCCTCAAGCCGCTTCACATGGGCCCTGGGGACCTTCACAGAGCCCTCGCGGGCCTTGTACTTGCCGAGGCGAACGGCACGATGCCGAGCGGCTCCAGGCGCTCGCGCTGCCCGTCCGTCAGCTTGACTCTGTCGGGGATCTTGGGGTGGTCGAGGTCAGCTGCCGAGGGTTCGCCAGGACCTTGACCTGGGGGTCTCGTGTCGGTCCAGGAAGTCCTGGAAGGCGGTCGGCGGTCGTGGTGCGCGGCGCTCCTCGGCCAGTGTCGTGCCGCTGAGGCGCTCGATGTTCACGGCGATCGCCGTGAATACGTGCTGCAGGTGGGCTTTCGGCTGTCCTGGGTAGCGGCAGTGGCGCATGCCGTGTCCGCGGCGAACTCGTTGGTAGTGCCCTCCATTCCGGAGCGGACCGCGTAGCGGGCCTTCCAGGCGGGTGTCTGCTGCTCGGCGCGGATGCGGAGTTGGAGGTCGCGGAGTTCTCGCGGGGGAAAGCCCACGGTCCGGGCACTGTCGGCGGTGGTCGTGCAACGGGTACGGACCGGGCAAGGACGGCCCTGGCTCTTGGTGAACCGTGCCACGATCAGCGGTGCCGCGGTGGGTGAGGCAGCGGGGACGGGTTGGGGCCACGGCCAGTCCGGCAGGCATTCCCGCGGACGGGCAGGCAGATCGAGCAGATCGCGTGGGTGGTCCGAGGCGCAGATGCTCGTACGCTGGTGGCCGGTTTCACCCGACCGAGCTCAGCCAGCTGTTCCGGGTTGCTCTGCGGACTCACGTTTGTAGGTGGCGGCAAGTTCGGTGACCAGGTGCTCCTGGCCGGAGGCGACCGCGGCGTTGATCTTTGCCACATAGGCCTCGTGCAGGAGCCGCGCCTGCGGCTCCGCGGTTATAGGGGCTGGGCTTCGCGCTGGTTCACTGCGCATTCTTGTGGGTTCCTGGTGCGCGGGCGCCGGCCGGAATGGGCCCTCCAGGGCAGCCCACTGCAGCAGCATGATGGTTTTCGCGTCGGCGATCGACCCGTCGCGGATCATCGCGAGCGCTTCGGTGAACGGCAGTTCGACGACGGTGATGTCTTCGCCTTCTGCTGCGATCCCGCCGCCGCGTGTGGTGGAACTGGCCGGGCCGTAGGGGGCGGCGAAGAAGTGCAGCCGTTCAGTGACCGAGCCGGGGCTCATGTAGACGTCGAAGACAGGCCGGGCCTCGCCGATGACGTGTCCCGTCTCCTCAAGCGCCTCACGGCGGACCGCCCCGCCGGGGCTGTCGCCGTCCAGCAGTCCGGCTGCGGCTTCGATCAGCATTCCGTCTTGGTGACCGTTGGCGTAGGCGGGAAAGCGGAACTGCCGGGTCAGCAGTACGGTGCGGCGGGCGGGGTCGTAGAGCAGGATCGTGGCGCCGTCGCCCCGGTCGTAGGTCTCGCGCTGCTGGCGGCTCCAGTGGCCATCAGTGTGCTGGAAGTCGAAGGTCGTCTTGCGCAGCACGTACCAGTCGCAGGACAGCACCTCGACCTCGCGCACCCGCACCCGCGGGTTCCCGCTCAGGCCGCGGCCTTGGCGGTCCAGGCCGGTGCGGCCCCGACGGTCGGGAGTGTCGATGCCCGCGGTCATCGTGCCACCGGGATGTCGGTAAGGGCGGTGTAGACGTCCTTGCCGGCGGCGCGGGCCTGCTCCACCATCATGTCCGCCCCGGCCGAGGGGCCGCCGATCCGCAGCACCGCGTCGCAGCGTGTCAGTAGCCGCTCGGCTATGGGGTGGAAGATCTCCTCGAAGGGGGCGTCTCCCGGGCGAGTGCTGCCTGCGATCTCCAGCAGGGCCAGGGCCAGGGCCTCGCCGGTCACCGGCAGGTGTCCGGCACGGAAGAGGTCGAGGGCGGTTTCGTGCATCGCCCGCGCATGCGCGGCGAGTTTGACGGGATCGTCCCCGGTGCCCGACCGGTAGGGGCCGGCGACCAGGATCATCAGCGGGTGCGGGGAAGGCATGACATCACTCCGTACGCAGTCGGGGTCCCGGGCCGAGGGGGCCAGGACGGGGGAAGGGGAGGCCGTCAGGCCAGGACGATGTCGACGCCCGCGTCGCGCAGGGCGGACAGCGTCTCGGGCCCCTTGGGGTGAGTGGCGGCGTCATCGGCGGCGGTATCGGTGACGAAGGTGTCCACCGCGCCAGCGGCGGCGACCTGGCTGAAGGCGCGCACGCCGAGCTTGGTGGCATCGGCCACCGCGATCGTCCGCGAAGCCTGGGCGAGTCCGGTCTGCTTCACGGCGGCGTCCTCGAGAGAGAACTCCGACCACCCGTGCTGGGCCTGCACACCCCCGATCGACATCACGAACACGTCGAACGCCATCGCCGTCAGGGCGCGCAGTGCGAGCGGGCCGACGAGAGACCGCTCACCCGGGCGGGACTGGCCACCGATCACCAGCAGTCGGATCCCCGGCCGGTCCGCAAGCCGCACCGCCGCCTGCAGACTGAGCACCGCCACCGTCAACGGCGCCCGGGCGAGGAGATGTTCAGCAACGTGCACGGTCGTCGTACCCGCGTCGAGCAGCACCGTTGAGCCCGGCTCCACCAACTCCGCCACCGCGCGCCCCAGACGATCCTTCGTCGCCGCCTGCCATCCCTCCCGTGCGGCGAACCCGGCCTCCTCGTCACGCGAACGGGTGGCGACCGCGCCGCCACGCACCCGTTTCACCAGCCCCTGACGCTCCAGTTCGTCCAGATCGCGCCGCACCGTCATCTCCGAGACGCCCAGACGGTGCGACAGCTCCGCGACGGAAACCCGGCCCGCGCCCTGCACCAGCCGCAACGTCAGATCCAGACGATTCGCTACTCCCATACCCACTTTCTAACACAGACGAGTTCGAATGAACACAACTCTGTGAGATTGATGTGGTGGTCAGCCCCACCGGGCGCAGCACCCCGAGGCGCAGCTGCGTGAGCCGGTCGGAGGCTTGGAATTCGACTGATGTCCCTTGATGGACGAGTCCGAGGGTGGTCAGCATGGGCGATCCGTGAGCCGTCGGTGTGCCAGTTTTGTCGTCGTGCCCGATCGTGATCACAAGGCGGCCGGGGCTGCGTCAGTACCGAGGCCACAGGCTCCGGTGGCGTCGCCGCGGACTCTTCCGGTAGGCGACCGCGCGCGACACCACGTCTGTCGGGGTCACCGTGTCTCGGATGGTCACCGGTCATCGCCTGGCGATCCGCTTCCGGTGTTCCGCCTGTACCGGGTCGACGAGCATTCGCTACCTTCGGCAGATGGCTTTCGAACTCTCCAACTATGAGCTCTTCAAGGAGATCGAAGCCAAGTACCGCGGCGGCTTCTACACCAACCACAACTACTCCTTCGATCCTTCAGAGTTCATCGCGGCAGGGTCTCGCCGCTGCCTTCACTATGCGATCGGCTCTCTCGATCGTGAAGGCGGTGCCGGTGATCGTGAAGGCGGTGCCGGTGTGGGACAGCTGCAGCAACCGGGCCAGGACGTGCGGGACGGCGCGCAGCCGCAGCTCCACCTCGGCGGCCTTCACTCCGCGGGTGGCGGCCAGCAGCGCGGACAGGCCGGAACAGTCGCAGAAGGAGAGCTGTGCGCAGTCGACATCGACGCCGCCCAAGCGCATGCTGATCGCCGCGCGCAGGGGGTCGTGGACGGTTGGGGCGCTGACCACGTCGAGGTCGCCCCCCACGGTCACCCGGCAGCTGCCGGGCCCGGTGGCGTGGACGTCCACGTGGATCATGTCGTACACGGCGCCCCCATTCGACTTCGATGTCGCGGCGCTGTCGTGTCTCCAGAAGGCTCCCTGGCCAGGCACCGTGTCTATCCCCATCTTCTCCCGCGGCGGCACGCCACCCGACGAGGGAGTCGTCGCGTGGTCATGACCGGCCGCCGGGGGCACAGCGGGGAGGTTTCCGGGCTGGTGTGGACGGCCTCTGCGGGGCAGGCTGAGAAGTGCACCGAATCGGGCGGACGCACCGCCGTGCGAAGGGAACCCGGGATGATCCGAATCGCGGATATCCGTGAGTGGCGAAGCCACGACGTCGTCGACGCGGGCGGCCACAAGATCGGCGCTCTGGAGGCCATCTACGTGGACACCAGCACCGACGAGCCCGCCATGGCCACCGTTCAGGTCGGGCTGCCTACCCGCCGCCACCTGGTCTTCGTCCCGCTGAACGGCGCGATCGTGGGGCCCGGCTACGTGAAGGTCGACTACGACCGGTCGCTGGTCAAGAAGTGCCCGGGGATCGGCACGGATGACGTCCTGCCCGCCGAGGACGAGGCGGCGGTCTTCGCGCACTACGGCCTGGCCTACCAGCCCGGCGCGAACGGTGAGCGGCAGCTCGCCCGCCGCTGACCGGCCTATCGAGGAGGTCTCCCGTCATGACGCTCTTCCTGCTCCTCGTCATCGCGGCGATCGTGCTGGGCATCATCGGCGCCGTCGCCAAAGGGCTGTTCTACCTGCTGCTCATCGGCATTGTGGTGTTCGTCGCGGCCTTGGTGTACCTGGTGATGCACATCCGGCGCTCCGGCCGCCACCGCCGCACGCTCCGCTGAGACCTCTCCTGTAGGAGCGGGCGGTCAAGTCGGCTGGCCGTGCTGCTGCACGACCCGCCCGGCTGCACCTCCCTGCAGGCGGCCAGCTGGTGGCGCGATACCTCTCTCAGCCGCTGACCGGTGACGCGACAGGGCCGGACGCGCATGCTCAGAGGGCAGCGGGACGCGGTGCGGTTTCCCCTTGGTCGTGCTCGATCTCTGCGCGTTCCTGGGCGATTTCCCGGGTGAGGAAGAAGTTGAGGAGAGTCCGGATGGCGGCGATGGCCGCGAGCTGGCCGATTTCGGTGAAACTGGGCGCGACCGCTGTGCGCAGGACGTCGCCGGCGAGCTGGAACTCCAGGCCGAGTACCAGGAAGCGTCCGAGGCTGAGGCGGATCTTGTTGAACTCGGTGATGAGGGAGCGCCCGCGAAGTCCGGTGGCGGCGAACCGGACGAAGGCCCAGATGGCCCCGGTGAAGATGATGAGGGCTCCGGCGGCTTCGATCGCGTGGACGAGCCACCCGATCATGTCCCGCATCGTGGACTCGGACAGCAGTTCTCCTGACAGTGACATGCGGCCCGTCTACCCGCCTCGCGGTCGTCATACCTGCGCGCTGCGCGGTTGCGCAGGTGGGAGCAGCAAGGGGAAGCCAGGGGGACGAGAGCGCAGGGTGGCTGGTGACGCACGCAATCGGCGTGTTGAAGCATGCGTGTGGGATGGAATGCGTGATGTACGAGGAACGCTCCGGCCGGTCGGAGACCGTGGAGTGCGGCCTGGAGGACGATACCTGCCAGCTGGTGCTGAAGCGGCTGCGCGGCCTGGGTGAGGCGAATTCGGCTGGGTGCGCCTCGTGGACCCGACCGAGGGCGAGCTGGCCCAGCTGGCTCAGGAGCTGGGCCTGCGTCCCCTGGCGGTCGCGGACGCGGTCCAGGCGCAGCAGCGCCCCAAGCGCGAGCACTTCGGCGATGTCCTGGCAGTCGCGCTCAAGACGCTCTGGTACGTCGATGCGGATGCGGCGGTGGAGATCGGGGAGCTGATGGTCTTCGTCGGCCCTCGCTATGTGCTCACCGTGCGGCACGGTGCGGTCGACCCGGCCGCCGAAGCCGCGGCTCGAAGCCGACCCCGGCATGCTGCGCTTCGGCCCGCTGTCGGTGCTGCATGCCGTCCTGGACGTGGTCGTGGACGCCTACAGTGATGCCGCGGCCAAGGTGCGGGGCGCGCTCACCAAGCTGGAGGACTGCACCTCGCGTGGATCACACCGAGGCGATCTACTCCCTCAAGCGGGAGGTGCGGGCGTTCCGTGACGCTATACAGCCCTCGTCCCCGTCCTGCAGGGGCTCCTGGCCGGACCGGGCCAGGAGGGGCAGCGCTACCCGCCGAAGGCGCTGCCCTACTTCCGTGACGTGGCGGACCATCTGAACCGCACCGACACCGAGGTCCGGTCGCTGGATGAGCTGCTGACCTCGGTTCTGGACGCGCAGCAGGCGCGGGTGGGGACTTGGCAGAACGACGACATGCGCCGCATCTCGGCCTGGGCGGCGATCTTCGCGATCCCCACCATGGTCGCCGGCGTCTACGGGGTGAACTTCGAGCACATGCCCGAGCTTGGCTGGAGTTACGGATACCCGCTCGCCCTCGGCCTCATGGCGCTGGCGTCCGGGCTCCTCTACCGCGCCTTCCGCCGCAACGGCTGACTCTAGGCCAAACCCCCAGCTGGGTCACCGGCACCCATGGCGCGGTACGTGTCCCAGGCCAGCCGTAGTGGCACTTTCGGACGTCGTTGAACGATGGAACTCGTCCGGGACCCGATGGCCACTTCGGCTGGACGTGGCAGAGCTGACCTATCAGTACGTGCCCGCGTACATGCAGAGCGCACGATGACTGAAAGCCGAAATGTAACGTACAGCCAGCGGGCTACTACCTGTCGTAACCCTCTGTGGGCTGCACAGACAGCGAAGAAGACCTCCCCGCAGCCCGGGGGTACGGCGGATGAGCCTGTTACCGCCTTGGGGTGGTCCGGTCGGTCCTCAAGGCTTTCCTCGTCCCCGCAAGAGCCCGATCAATACGGGCGCCCGAACGTGGTGCCGATGGAACAGCGTGAAGGAGACGACTGGGAAGCTTGCCCGTTTCGCGACCGCGACCGCCTTGACCGCAGCACTGGCCGGTGCGGCCATCGCGCCGGCAGCGGCACAGCAGCACAGCCCGGCCGGCGGCCCGCACAGCTACACCTGCTCCAACCAAGGCGGCGGCCCCAACCACACCGTCAACTGCTCCGGCCTGATCACCGTCAACAACGTCCTCAACCGCACCACCGTGAACATCGGCGATGTCTACGTCCTGACCGGCGCCCAGCTCAGCGACCTCCAGGCCGCGCTGGTCAACGTCGCCGACAACAACGTCAACGCCCCCATCACGGTCCAGCTGCTGAACCTGGAGACGGCCGCCATCACCACCTACCTGCAGAAGTTCAGCATCGTCGTCCTGCCCGTCAACGTGGGCGTCTGCGCCGGCAGCATCTGCGTCTGACCCCTCCCGCCGCATCACCGCCGCGTCCCCCTCACCCCGCGTGCCACCGTGATGCGCCCCCGGGGCGAGGGCCTGCACGACCGTGACAGGTCGTGCAGGCCCTCGCCGCGGCCGCACGACCGCGGGCAGCCTTCGGCCACGTCGCGCGATCCGGGCCGAATCGGGCGCCGGCGCCGATCGCCACGGCCACGCTGCCCGCCTCGCCCCTCGGCCCCTCCTGCATGCCTCACCGGCGTCAGGCACCTTAATTTCCTGTGCGCGGCCGCAGGCCACTGCCAAGACCGTCATTGTGCTGCTGCAGCGCTGTAACCCACGCGCATTCGGGTGTCCTCGGGTACGGCACGGCATGAGGGTCAGGGACCGGGGCATGAGCGGGAAATGGCCGACCTGTCGCACGTCCTCGAAGCAGCCATGCGCCGCCGGCACCTCAGTGTGCAGGCGCTCGCGGACCGCACCGGTATCCGCACCCCGCGCATCAGAGTCTTCGTCCAGGACGGCACCGCAGGCCCCATCCACCCCACCGAGCAGGAGCTGCGCGAACTCGCCCACGCCCTCGATCTCCCCGTGAGCGAGGTCCTTCCCGGCACCGCCCTCGCCGGCGTGCCCGGCGCGTGATGCCCGACCCGGCGGCGCCGACCGCCGCCCTGCTCGCGCTGGCCTTACCCGGAGCACTCCTGGCCGGCGTTCTCGCCCTCGGCCGGTACGAGGAACTCCTCCTCGCCCCGCGGACCGCCCCGCTGCACCGGCGGCCCCGCGCCCGCCACGCCCGTCGCTGAACCGCATCGTGGAGCGAACGCAGGGCACGCGGGGATGAGAGTGGAACGGCCACCGGCCCGGGCCCAAATGCAGAGGAGAGTCACAGGTGAAGGGCTTTCGCAGCTTCATCCTTCGCGGCAACGTCGTCGACCTCGCCGTCGGTATCGTCATCGGCGCCGCTTTCACCGCCGTGGTCAACGGCTTCGTCGGTGCGTTCCTGACCCCGCTGGTCGGGCTGGCCACGGGCGTAGCCGGGGACATGAGCAAGAAGGCGTTCACGATCGGCGCCACTCAGTTCCCGTACGGAGCGTTCATCAATGCGGCGATCAGCCTCGCGCTCCTGGCGACCGCCTTGTACTTCCTGGTGGTCCTGCCCATCAACAAGCTCCACGGGCACCTCGCCCCCCACCAGGACGTGCAGGCACCCAAGCGCGACTGCCCCGAATGCCTCAGCCCCGTCCCCGCCCAGGCCCGGCGCTGCGCCTCCTGCACCGTCCCGCTGCCCCACGTGCCCGCTCAGGCGGCAGTCGAGACACAGCGTGTCGGCTGACACGGAGCAGACGCTGGGCGCGATGCCAACGGTCGATCCCGAGTGGGGATGGAGAAGAGCGGGGCCGACAGGCACAGATCCCGCTTCTGGCTGCGCCTCAGCCGCGGTGCTGAGCCCGCCCCGTGCGGACGGTGGCGTCTTGGTCGCGGGCGCAGGGCGCGGCTGCCCAAGACGTTCGCGCCCCGCGCCGCGTGCCATTCAGGCAGGATCACGGCGCCAGCGCTCACTTATGGCGCGGGTAAAGGGACCTGATCTTCTTCCAGTACTGCTCGAGGTAGTCGTCTGTCTCTCCCAGATCCGGGTCGAGCAGCGAGGCGTGCAATGCAGCCAGGTTCGGCGAGGCGCAGTTCTCCGGTGACGCCAGTGGAGTGTTTGCACTGGTCAGCTGGTCGACTGGCGGCGAGGCTTGGCTGGACGATGTGGGCTTTGTCCTGGCGCGCTCGCTACGGCCAGCGCATTGCAATGGTGTCGAGTTGTGTGATGCAGTTATCGCTCAGTGACGTTCTCTTGGTGCGGCAGTTTGCGATGAAGGCGCCGAGCTTGAGCTCGTGGACGTCTTGCTGTTGTCGGGTGTCGCGGGCGGGCAGTCCTTGGTCGTCCACGGCCACGGGTTCGATGTGTTGTCTGGGGACGTTGAGGTGTCGGGCTGGTCGCCTCCGTGGACGGGTTGCGGTTCGTAGTGCCGGTGCCCTCGGTCTACGCACGACCAAACCCGAAGTACTTCGGGCGCCGGGGCGGTGCCACCTGGCTCAACATGATCAATGACCAGGCAGCCGGACTGGGCGGGAAGGTGGTGGCCGGCACCCCGCGCGACTCGCTGTACGTGCTGGACGTTCTCTACGACCGCGATGGCGGCAAGCGCCCGGACAACATGATCGTTATCGATACCGCCTCGTACTCCGACATTGTCTTTGGCCTGCTGACCTTGGCGGGGTTCACCTATGCGCCGCAGCTGGCTGACCTGCCGGACCAGAAGATGTGGCGCATCGACCGTGCCGCCGGCTACGGCGCGTTCCAGGACGCGGCCCGGGGCCGGGTCGACCTGGTCCGGATAGATCGGCACTGGGAGGACATCCTGCGGATCATCGGCTCCATCCACACCGGAGCCGTCCGGGCCTACGACGTGATCCGGATGCTGTCGCGCGACGGCCGCCCCACCCCGCTGGGCGACGCGATCGCGCACTACGGGCGGATCGCCAAGACCCTGCACATTCTGCGCCTGGCACGCGAGCCGGCCTACCGTCGGAAGATCAAGGTGCAGGCCAACCTCCAGGAGGGACGCCACGCGCTCGCGCGGAAGATCTTCCATGGCGAGGCCGGGCAGCTCTACCAGCGCTACCAGGACGGCATGGAGGACCAGATCGGCGCCCTTGGGCTCGTGCTGAACGCTCTGGTGCTCTTCAACACCCGCTACATGGATGCCGCCATCACCCAACTCCGGGCCGACGGCTTCGATGTCCGCGACGAGGACATGGCCCGCCTCTCGCCATTTGTGCGCCACCACATCAACATGCTCGGCCGGTACTCCTTCCAGCTCCCGGACCTGCCGGGCCTGCGGTCCCTGCGCGACCCGGGTGCCGTCGATGAGGAATAGTTTCGTCAACCCGTCATCCTGGTCGCGGCCTCCGCGGCCATGCTCGTCAACGACGCGGAGTCAGTAACGGAGGCCGAGGTGCCGACGGCGGTGGTGACCGCTTCGCGTACCAGCTTCGTGCGGCAGGCCCGGTAGGCGGGGCGGTCGGAGAACGCGTCTCGGTCAGGCTGTCCCTGACGGTCTCGGCGTAACGGCAACGACGACGCGGCCGAGCCGATTAGAAATCACTTCCAGGTACGGGCGGCCGTTTTGCCACCCGAGCAGTTGGCCGACCGGGCCTCTCACTGGTCGCGCCGTTGCGCGCTGGTGACGGCGAGCACAGCTGCGGTGAGCGTCCACACTGCGTAGACGGTCCAGGCTCCGCCGGTCGTCCACGGAAAGTCGGTCTGGGGGGAGCCGACCTCCACGAGCCGTGACCACGCCTGGTAGAGCGTGGCGTGCCCGGCGACCGCCGACCAGTGGCGGCCGTCGGTGAAGACGATGGGCAGCACGAGGATGACTACCACCGAGGTGAGCATGGTGGCCGAGGTGTGCCTGATGACGGAGCCGATGGCCATGCCGGCGACCGCGCACACGGACGCAAGGAGGGCGGACGCCACTACGACGCGCAGGGCGCCCGGGGAGCTGATCGATACGCCTGCGTCCCGGCCGTCGAGGATCGCCTGCGTCAGCCCGAACGAGGCCCCCGCGACGATCGCGCCGAAGACGGTGGTAACCGCCGTGACGACCACCGACTTGGCGGCCATCACCGAACGGCGGGCCGGAACGGCCGCGAACGTCGTACGAATGGTGCCGGTGCTGTACTCGCCGATGATCGCGACGGCACCGATGGCACCGATGGCGAGCATCATGACCATGGCAGCGTTCGCCGTGAACGCCTCCTGCAGCGGAATTCCGGCCCGGACGAAGTCGGCCCGGTCCGCCGCGCTCCGCTCCGGCCAGTAGTTGTAAGTGTCATAGGCGGTGCCCGCGTTGAACGCGATGACGGCCAATGCGGTGGCCCCATACGCGATCCAGGTCGAGCGCAGCGACCGAAGCTTGATCCACTCGGCGGCCACCAGATCGAGAAAGCGGGCGCGGGGTTCGTCGGCGCCGAGTCCGCCAACGGGAGCGTATGTCGTGGTCACTGAAGGTCTCCTGCGAGGTATTGCACGCTGTCGGCGGTGAGCTCCATGAACGCCTCTTCCAGGGAGGCGGACCGGGTACTGAGGTGATGCAGCGGAATGCGGTGCTCCATGGCGATCTCACCGATCCGGACCGCGGTCACACCGGTCACAGCAAGCCGGTCGCCCGCCGTGTGTACGGCCGCTCCCTCGGCCGTCAGCAGGTCTCTCAGGACAGCGGCGGCGGGCGTGCCCACCGTGACGCTCTGCCGGGTGCCGCGGGCCAAGAACTCGGTGAGGCTTTCCGCCGCGATCAGTTCGCCGCGACCGATGACGATCAGCTGGTCGGCGGTGTGCCCCATCTCGGACATGAGATGGCTGGAGACGAACACGGTGCGGCCTTCGGCGGCGAGCCGCCTGAACAGGTCGCGCACCCACTTCACTCCTTCCGGGTCGAGGCCGTTGAGCGGTTCGTCGAAGAGCAGGACCGGTGGATCGCCGAGCAGGGCGGAGGCGATGCCGAGCCGCTGTTTCATGCCGAGCGAGAATCCTCCGATGCGGCGGCGGGCGACGGCGGCGAGGCCGACCTCCCGCAGCACCTCCTCCACCCGACGCTGCGGTATGCGGTTGCTGCGGGCCAGGGTGGACAGGTGCGCCCGCGCGCTGCGCCCGCCGTGCACGTCGTGCGCGTCGAGGAGAGCGCCGATGTGGCGCAGGCCGCGGGGGCGGTCACGGAAAGGGCGGCCGTCGATGGTGACGGCGCCGCTGGTGGGCTCGTGGAGGCCGAGGATCATCCGCAGCGTGGTGCTCTTGCCAGCGCCGTTCGGTCCGAGGAACCCGGTCACCTGGCCGGGCCGCACGGTGAAGGTCAGGTCGTTGACAGCTGTCGTGCCGCCGTATCGCTTCGTGAGTTCGTTGACTTCGATCACGGGGACAACGATGCCTGGGGGCGGCCCCGCCGGTCGTCGGGCCGGAGCTGACAACCGCCGGGCGCGAGTGTCAACCCCGGTTGTACAACCCCGGGTCGATGGCCCCTCAACAGCACACGGTTACGATCACCAGATGTCAGCCTCCGTGTCTTTGCCGCTACTCAAGCGCATACCGCCGGGCCTGTGGACGGCGCTGGCGTGGTTGTCGGCAGCGGTGGAGCCCATCGTCGAGTACGTCGTGATGCCGCCGGGGCCGACGTACTCGCTCAACTTTCCCCGGGGCGGGCTCGATTCGCTTGGCGCCAGGGCTCTGCTTGCGCTCGCCTTCGTGCTGGTCCTGGCCGGTAGTGCAGTGCTGCGCCGCACTACTTCGCCGGCGTACGCACTGGTGCTCGCCGGTACGGTCGCCTCGACGGTGGCCTGGCGCCAGGACGAAATCCCACCCCTGCAGTTCCTGGCAGTGGATGTGGCCCTCTGCTACATCGCGGCCGTCCGACCCCGGCGGAACTCGCTCACGGCGGCCGCGGGGGCACTCGGCGTGCTCACCTGCTATTCCATTCTGCGGCTGCTCACGGGGGACGACTCCGGGATCGCTCCTGAGCCCTTCCTGGCCCTGACCGTGGCCATCGCCTGGCTCATCGGCAACTCGGTCCATCAGGCCCGCGCCCACACCGAAGAGCTGTACGCACGGGCCGCCGCGCAGGCCGTCACCGCCGAACGGCTGCGCATCGCCCGCGAAATGCACGACACCGTCGCCCACAGCATCGGCATTATCGCCCTGCAGGCCGGCGCCGCAGCCCGGGTCGTCGAGACCCAGCCGGCCAGGGCCCGGGAGGCGATGCTCACCGTGGAGAAGGCGGGGCGCGAGACCCTGTCCGGGCTGCGGCGGATGCTCGGCGCCCTGCGACAGGCTGACCAGGATCAGGAAGGCCCCGGCCAAGACCATGGGCGTGCAGTAGCGTCTCTGCAGTCGGCCGCCGGCCTGTCGGACGTGGAACGGCTCGCCACGACGGCCATGGCCGCCGGTGTCCGCGTGGAGGTGTGCTGGCAGGGCAGGCGTCGCCCGCTGCCCGCTGACATCGACCTAGCGGCGTTCCGGATCGTCCAGGAGTCGGTGACCAACGCCGTACGGCACTCGGGGGCCGATTCCTGCCTCGTGCTCGTCGACTACCGCGCGGACGAACTCGCGGTCGAAGTCTCGGACCGAGGGAAAGGCGGCGGCACCAGCACGGACAGCGGATACGGCCTGATCGGCATGCGCGAGCGGGCCGCCCTGCTGCACGGCGATTTCACGGCCGGGCCCCGTCCCGGGGGCGGCTTCCTGGTAGCGGTCAGATTGCCGCTACCGGCAACGACCGAGGCGGGAGCCAGATGACCATCCGTGTCGTACTCACCGACGACCAGCCCCTGGTCCGCGCCGCTCTGCAGATGGTCATCACCGACACCGCGGACATCGAGGTGGTGGGCGAGGCCGGAGACGGCGCGGAAGCGGTACGACTGACGGAGGAACTCGCCCCCGATGTCGTCGTGATGGACCTCCGGATGCCCGGCATGGACGGCATCGAAGCCACCCGGCTGATCACGAAGGGCACCGGCTCCGCACGCGTCGTCGTCCTGACGACCTTCGACGACGACGACTACGTCTACGGGGCGCTGCACGCCGGCGCGTCCGGATTCCTCGTCAAGGACATGGCCCTGGACGACATCCTCTCCGCAATCCGGATCGTTGCCGCCGGGGACGCGCTGATCGCACCGGCTGTCACACGTCGGCTGATCAAAGAGTTCACCGCCCGACCCGCAGCGTCACCGCCGCGGCGGGCGAAGCTCGGCGGCATCACCGCCCGGGAACGCGAGGTGCTGACCCTGGTCGGCAGGGGCCTGTCCAATACGGAGATCGCAGGCGAGCTCTGCATCAGCATCGCCACCGCCAAGACTTACCTGACCCGCCTGCTCGCCAAGCTCGATGCCCGCGACCGGGTGCAGTTGGTGATCCTGGCCTATGAGGCGGGCTTGGTGGCACCGCCCCAGTGAGCGAACGGACTCCCCGCGCAGCGAGCACCGGCGGGCGGTGCACGATCCGCGCCGCACGAGCCCGCTCCAACCCCGCCTGCCGTCAGTGCGCAGGTTGATCAAGGCTCTGGCTCACCGCCGGCTGTCACCGGGGGCCAGAAGGCTGGTCAGCTCGGCGATGGCCGCCGGTGAGGGCTTGAAGTAACGGCGGAGGTTCTCCGGCTTCTTGTGACGCGACTTGGCCATCAGCATCAGCAGCGACGCACCTTGTTCGCCGAGGTGGGTCAGGGCAGAGTGCCGGTACTCGTGAAGGTCCCAACCGCTGCCCGGTCCACGTACTGCGGTGTGCCCATCCAGTAGGGCGCGGGCCTGGCCGTACGAGAGCCGGGCGAAGTCTGTGTCCGGACACACGTCTCGCGGGCCCATCACCTTCCCAGGGCCGGCTCGGCAGTGGGTGACGAACACCGGCCCGCGCGTGCGTCCCTTGAGCAGACGGGGCAAAAGTTTGGCCCTGCCCGCGTCCCAGTACACGGTGTCCAGCACGAGGTCCTCGCGCGTCTGGCCCCGTCGTCGGGCCTTCGCCCGGGCACCCTTGGCCTTGACCTGACAGCGGCGCCCGGCGAAGTCCAGATCCTCGATGTTCACGCCTAGAATCTCGTCGGATCGAGCGGCGGTCTCGTAGAGCATCCGGTACAGGCTCTTCTCCCGCAGGTGCACGTCGCGCCGCGCGATCAGCCGGTCGATGGCCATGCGCGAGCGGGCCGTGGTCTCGGAGTCTGGCACCGCCAGCCGCTTAGCCCAGGCCGGGACCGCCGGACACTCGTAGCCGCGCTCGCGGCACCACGCCAGCCAGGACAGCACCGATGCCCGACGGGAGTTCCAGGTGTTCACTGCCGCGGTGCCCCAGAGCAGTTCGAGGGCTTCTCCCACTTCGTCGTCCGCGACCGAGCCGAGCGGCCGGCCCGCGCCGAGCCGCAGCGCAGTCTTGCCCACCCCGATCCCATAGGTGCGGACCGTGTTCGGGTTGCCGAGGGAGTCGAGAAAGAGATCGGCCGCCGTCCGGACGGTGAGCGCTTTGCCGGTTGGCAGCTGCACGACGGTGGGCACTGCTTCCCCCCTTGCCGCAGATAACAGAGCCGCTTCGTGTAGGACCCGGAGGGCGTCACCGCAGATGATGGATCAAACTACCGCAGATATTGGGGTGTTATCCGTGGGAAGACTTCAGAGCACGGCCGCCGTCGACGGCCCAACAGCCGCCCCACCAGGCACAACGAGGGCTTAGAGCTCAGAGCTTGTTCAGTTCGGCTGCGGGTTCGTCAGGTTGTTGACCAGGTCGGAGATGGCACCCGGTTCGCCCATCTTCACGAGATTGCGGTGCTCGGACGCGCGGCCATCAGCAGTGTCCCCGAAACCGCCGCTATCCAACGTTGAGCGGGCTTGCCCAATGCCGCCGCCCCCTCTGGGGGTGTCGTCGGCTGAGGCGGGAACAGCGGCGAGAAGCAGGGCCGCGACAGCAAGCGTGGAAGAACCAAGGATCTTCATGCCCGGCGAAACGAAGAAGCCGGCAGCGGGATGCGCCGGTCAGCCGGCCGCCGCAGCCGGACCCTGGCCGAACCGGGGTACGTCCTGCGTCGTGACGTCCAGGCGCATGCGGAAGGGGTCGTTACTGTGACCGCATGACGCCTGACTCCGCCTCACTCACAAACCTCGCATCGATGCCCAGGGCCGAGTTCGCCTTCCCCGGCCCACTGCGCGACCAGCTCGTCGCAGCGATCCTCAGCGGTTCCAAGACTTCCACGACAGGGCTCGTCGTCGACTACGAGCATGAGGGGGAGCCCCTGCCGGAGGTCGGGAAGCGTTCGGTGGTCATCGACTCGAACGACCGGCCGGTCGCGGTCATCGAGGTGACTGGCGTGCGCGTCGTCCCGCTGGCGCAGGTGGATCTCGCCCACGTGGTGGACGAGGGGGAAGGGGACACCAGCGTCGCAGAGTGGCGGACGGGCCACGAGCGGTTCTGGCACAGCGAGGAGATGCGTGCGGCGCTGGAGGACCCCGCGTTCACCGTTGACGACGCAACGCTCACGGTTCTGGAACGCTTCCGCCTCGTCACCGACCTTCGCCTTGCCGATTGACCATCCGACTATCGCGCACCACGTCGTTAGCGCCGTAGTTGGCCAGTTTGGCCAACTACGCGCTCAGCTCGCTACCGCTGTGGGGCCGCTTCGGATTCGGGACGCTCGGGGCGGCAGGTCGATGTTGTCGTTCCATGCACCCGCCGGACATCCGCCGGTCGACGGGGCCGTGCGCCACGGCTGTTCACACCGGATTCTCGGAGCGGCAGCATCCGTACCTGTTGGTCATGTCGTACTCGTGGCCGACCAGGATGCGTGCGCCGCAGGCGTCGCAGACCGCGGGCGTCACCGGGTTCACCCGCAGGACGTAGGCGTTCTCCAGGGCCAGGACGGCGTCCACGGACTCCTTGCCGTGCTCCTTGATGCCCTGTCCGATGAACTCGAAGGCGCCGTACTGGGCCCCGCACTCGCAGTCGATGCGGTTGGAGTGGGCGGGCCCGATGTCCTTGACCCCCAGCTCCGAGGTGATCCTCTCCCGCTCCTCGCGCGATACGGGTTCCATGCCCCGCTCCTTGATGCGTCTGGGGCTCCAGTACCACGCCTTGAACGCCTCGGCCTGTCCGAGAGAGAGGTAGAACGTCACCGATCTGCCGGCCTTCAACGCGTCCTGCACGGCCGCCACGACCGCGCTGTCGTCCCCCGACATCACGATCCTTCCGTCGCGGACCAGGGCATCGATCTCGGTAAGCGAACCGCTCTTCATGGGCGTCCTTCCGGTGGGCTCCGTCGGCTCCGACCGTTCGATGCTCACCCGTGACCGCGCCGCCGGCCAGCGGGGGCGAGCGACCGGGGGCGTCCGCGTCCTCCACCGAGCCGGGTGGCCGCACTGAGGCCTGCCCCGGTGAGCTACAGCCGCCGACGGCCCCGACCGCGCTGCCGTGCCGGGGCAGGGTACGCCGAAGCCCACCAGACCGCAGTCACCCAACAGATCCGTCTGCCGCGCGCTCCTGCCACACCTCAGCCGTCGCACAAGGCGCCTCAGCCGCTACCTCGGCCACCTGAGCACGAATCCGGCCCACTGGAACGCTCACTGGCCAGGTATGGCGCTGAGTCACAAGACCTACCTCTGACCTGCGGCACGCCGTCGCGAGATAATCGAACACGTGTGGAATAGAGGCACTCAGGAGCAGCGCCATGATCTCCCCCGCCCCGTCGCCAGACCGCAGGTCGCCACCTGGCCCCCGTGCCAGACCGGCCCGTGTGCAAAATGGTCAGTTGACTGCACCAACTCGGTCATCCGGTCAGGGTCCGGCACCTTCGAACGTGCTGTAGAACCACAGGTCGTCCAGTCGTAACCCTCTGGAACGATCAGTAAGAGGGCAGTGCCATCAGAGGTCCGGCCTGAGACCCAGATCCGGATGATGGGCCTGGACTGCCCGCCGGAGCCGCACGCGGAGGTGGGGCCGCGCCAGTGAGCCGCGGGCGAGGGCGAGGACCGTGTCGCTCGGGAGGGCCGAGCCGTCCCTGCCGAGCATGTCGGCGAGCAGCCGGGTCACCGGTTCCCGGGCGGGTGAGTCGTCGGGCAGGAGCGCCACAGCGCGATCCACCCTGAGGTACAGCGCTGCCAGCTCATCGCTCGCAAGTCCGACGCTGCCACCGATCAGCAGCCGCAGCACATCGTGGGCCAGTGAGGTTGCCTGCTGTCCCTCACCGAGCGAGGTAAAGACGGTCACGGCTGGCCCCAGCCACTCCATGACCGGATCCATCGCATGCCGTACCACCAAGTCGTTTGTGCCTCCGGACACGTCCATCTTGTGCCACACCGTCTCCCAGTAGGGCCGGGACCAGTGCACGACGTCGCGCCGGGGGAGGCGGTACAGCCAGTACATGTCCAAAGGGTCCGGCGGGGACAGCACCCCCGTGCGCAGGCGGATCTCCAGCCGTCGGCCGCCCTCTGCACGGCTACGGTGAACCGAGACCGACAGTGCGAAGTCCGCCCACTGCTGCTCGTCGAACGACGACCGCCAGAGCAGGGCGTGCCGGTGCCAGGCATCACCCGGGTCCGATGAGTCCGGGAACAGCCTGTCCGCGGTGATGCCCTCCGCCAGCAGCAGCACCACCAGGACGAGGTTGGCACCGTAGACGCCGTGCCGTGCCGACGTGCGGCTCTCTGCGGGCCGGTACGCAGGGTGGGGGTCGCCCGTCCGTGTCGTGTGCTGCCGGAAGACGCGTATAAGCAGCTGACCCAGCCGCTCGCGTTCGCCGTCCGGCAGCCGACGCACCATCGACTCCCCGAACCGCAAGATCTGCCGTGAGGAGAGCGGGGCGTACGACAGCAGCGCGTAGGCCAGGTCGTCATCAACGCGGCTCGTGCCGAGGGACAGGGCCGGCCGGTCGGTGAGCAGGCCGGTCAGGACGTGCAGCGCCAGCCGTACGACCAGGTACTCGCCGAACGTGGCGTGCAGGAACTCGTACGTGGACAGCACGCGGCCGTCACGGATGGACTGGGCGCGATGGACGAAGAAGAACCGACCCAGCGCCACCTCGGCCGCACCCAGTGGGGCACGGAACCCGGAGGTGCCCGTGGGGCGGCGGCCTAGCAGTGCCGTGAGGTCCTCGTCGAGCTCCGCCGCCGACACCCATTGCCGACGCCGGTTGAGCTGAGCGAACGCGACCAGGGAAAGGCGCTGGAGCTCCTGCTCGACGCGCTCCGCCAGTCCGTCCTCCGGCGTGGCCCCGCGAGCGGTCTTGTCCACCTCCCGGTGGGCGAACGAGGTGAGCAGTTCCTCGTACAGCTCGGCCTCGTCGAGCGGGTCGTCTGCGTCGTGGCCATCGCGTCCCTCGCGCCTGTGGCGTCGCAGGCCGTTGTCCGTGGCGTCGTACAGCGCCATCAGCAGCAGCAATAGCGGCTGGGCGGCCAGCGACTCGTGCCGGGCGATGGCATCCCAGGGCAGCGGTTGCAGCCCCCGGGCCGCGAGGCTGCTCGCGTTGGCCTCGTTCCACAGCTCCAGCCAACGGCGCATCTGAGCGGGACGGAACGGCTCCAGGCGCAGGGCGACGAGTCCCTCCGGGTACCGGGTGCGATCGGCGACGGCCGTACGGCTGGTGACCAGCGCTCGCACCGGCCGGCCCTGCTCCGCTTCGCGCTGCTGGAAACGGGCGACGCGGACGAGGAAGTCGCTGTGGTGGACGCCGGTGCTCTGCAGCAGCTCGTCGAAACCGTCCAAGAGCAGCACCGGTACCGCACCGCCGGCCGAGCGGACCAGCTCCGGCCAGGACACCCGCTCCCCCGTGGCCGCCCGTACCGCCTGCTCGAGCTGCTCCTGCAGGTCGTCCTCGGCGCGTACGTCGCGCAGCGGCACCCGAATGGGAAGGAATCCGACAGACGGCAGCCGGGCAGCGAGGACTCGGGTCAGAACGGACTTGCCGGCGCCGGGCTGGCCCAGCACAAGCAGCGGGGAGCCGACTCCGGCGGGGGAGGTGAGGGCACCTGCGAGGTAGCCCGTCAGGTCGCGGCGTACGGGCATCTCCTCCCACCAGGCCTCGCTCGACGGGGCACCGGTGCCAGCCACTGCACGCACTCGGAAGTCCGGATCCAGGTACATGTCCTGGAGGGCGGGCACGCTGATGCCGTCGGGCGCGGTTGAGGTTTCCAGCACGGGCCGGGTGAGCGCGGCCTCATGGGCGAGGGCGAGGGCGGCCGCGACGTCCGTCGGCGGACGCATCGCCCGGGCCACTTCGGACAGCAGCTCCTCCACGCCGACCAGCGCGAGCCGTACCCGGTCTCGGGTGGCCTGGTGCTCAACCTGTGCCACCCAAAATCCGAACTCGGGTGCCTGCTGGGCCAGCTGCGCGTAGAGGCCCTCGTATTGCCGGACCGCCCTGCGGGGCAGCTCGGTAGCCAGCACCCGCCGTGCCGAGGTCCGGTCCAACTCCGTCAGGTCGCCCCAGACCTGCAGCCCTTCCACGAAGCCGAGGAATCGCTCCGACAGTCCCCCATACCAGCGCCGCATCTCCGCCGTCACGTCCTCGAATGGGCGGTGGGGTGCGGGCTGGGGCGCGTCGACCGCAGCCAGCGACTGAGCGAACGCCGCACCGCCCGGCGGATCCGGGGCGCCCGCGAGGGCGATCTGTTCACTTCGGGTGAGCTCCAGGTCATCGACGCCGAAAGGCAGGTCCGACTCACCGAGCGCTTGGAACCATGCCACGACGACGATCACGGTATGGGCGGCCTGCAATAGTTCCGTGCGCTCGGAGCGCCCTTCCGACCGGCCCAGGCGCCGCCCCAGATTCCGTACTGCGTCGCGGCCCAGGCCGACGATGCGGCCCCGGGCGTCGGCGATTCGCAGCACCCCGTCCCCGATACCGCCCGTTGCCGCGTTCAGCGCTCCGCCCAAAGCCCGGTCCAGTGCGGCGACGACGGGCGGATCGCCGCCGAGCAGCACCAATGCGTCCGAGAACGACAGCAGTCTGCGCACGCTCATCCTGCCCCCATGAAGACCCGTCCGTCGCTGACACGCCCGCGCTGATCTCCCCACTACGTGCTGGGGCGCTACCGCGTGGACCCTGCCCGGACACTCTCGCATGGGGGAGTCCGAGGGACCTGCGGTTCGGGACAAGACACCCACCACGGGGCTCGCGTTCGTGCCGGCCGGCACGCTGGGGAGGCGCTGGCTCCGAGGGGTGGGATTTGCGCCGGCCCCGGAGCCCGGTGGACGAGCCACTCTCCGGCTCACCCCCCTCGATATCCTCCAAGGGCGGCATCTACAACGCGGGCTGGTGATCAGCATGCACGAGGACCAAGCCGTGTGTGGCACGGCATTCATCGTCGAGGCTCAGCGCCCTGCTGCTACACCCACTTCATGAGTCAAGCCGCACTTCCTGGTGCCGTGGTGCAGAGAAGCCACGCTCCGACGTGCAGGTACGGGGTCGGGGCCAGCCCCTTGTACGAGGCCTGTAAAGCCGCGCGGCGGGCGCAGTACGGGAGCTGACCGTGTGCGTCCTGCCGCCCGACCTCCCCCGGCGGACCCTGGTCACATTCCACGCGCCGGACTATCAGCCACTCCGCACCTGGCAAGGCGATCGAAATGGTGGATCGTCAGAGATGGTTCACGGTGGCCGCACTGTCCGACCAGAGCCAGTTCACGGGCGCGTACTGCTTCTTCAGCGCGGTGCGCTGGCGCCCGTAGCCCTTCAGCGCGGCCTCCACCGCCACCGCCAGGTCGCCCAGGTCCTGCGGCACTGACACCCGCAGCAGCAGGTGCTGCTTGCGGTGTGCGAGGAGCAGCTCCCCTGCGGGTGTGCACTCCAGCAGGGCGAAGTGGACCAGGGGCTTGAACGGCTTCTCCGCCGTGGACATCCTGGCGCGCAGCACCCCGTCGGCGCTCCACGCGTACAGGCCGTAGCGGTTGAGGTGGAAGGCACGGGCGCGGTGCGGGTCGGCGACGACGGTGAAGTCGAAGCCGGTGAACGGGCTGTCCTCACGCAGGTGCAAGCCTCCCAGCCGGCCCTGCAACACGCCTTGGTCGTCAACGAGGGCGAAGCTGAACTCCTGCCCCCGATTGGTCGAACGGTAGGTCTTCCCGAAGACCGGGACGACGAACAGGTCGTCGCCGAGCGCTGCCGGGCGGGTCATCTTGGAGTCGAGGTAGCCGTAGAGGCTGCCGCTGGTCCCGGTGAGTTCCGACAGGGCCTCGGTCAACGAAGGCGACGGCCGATTGCCGCACCCCACCGGCTCGTCGCCGTACCTCACGTGCGCGTACGAGTCGGCGTCGCTCTGGCGGTCGGTGCGCGCGTCCAGGGTCGCGATGGCGCTCAACACGGGCTTGCGGCCCGGGCCGAGGGTTGTACCGGGTTCGGAGACGGCGACGATGTTGGGGTGGGCGCCGGCCCAGTTGCTGAGCCCGTACTCGGAGGTCATGCACAACAGCCGACCCGCGGGGGTGACGGCGATCGACGCGGCGAACGGGTCGTCCCCGTGGCCCTGCTGCTTTTTCCAGCCCCAGGACATCGGCCAGGCGGCGAGGACCTCATCCAGGTCCGGGGCCAGGAGGTGGGTGCTGCCGGGCTTGGAGCTGACTGCGACCGCGCCGTCCGGGAGGATGGCCAGGGTCGCCGCGTCGCCCTCCGGTATGGCCGACGGGCCTCCTCCCGGCACCGCCTGTCCGAAGACGGCAGTGGCGGTGGGCTTTCCGTCGGAGCCGTGGCGGGTGATCAGCTGGTAGCCGAAATCCTGCTCGGCGGGTTCGGCCGAGCCGGCTGGGCGCCCGCGGTAGCGGCGCAGGCCGGTCAGCACGTAGGTGTCGCCGGCCGTCGTCGCCACCGCGTGATCGACCCTGAATCCCCATCCGCCGGCTTCGGGGTCGACATGGTGGACGTGCAGCAGGGACGCGGGCGCGGTGATCGGCAACAGTGTCATACCGGCATCCTCTCCCCCACCACCGACAACTCGTGATCCGGTACTGAACCGGTGCGCGGGTACGCCCTGGCGGGACGCCTGCCGGAAAGGGGTACGCCCGCGCCTGGATGGCGTCGTCTATGGCCACCGGGGCCGCGGTCATCGACGGCATCGGCCACTCCGACGTCCTGCACGCCTTGGTCCCGGCCCTCGCCGTGACCGCCGCGCGCCTGGCCGCCCTCGCCTTCCCGCCAGCCCACCGCCGGACGGATGCTCTCCGACCCCCGGTACGACGGTGCCGCCCCCAACGCAGTCGCCGTCGTCGCCCGCCTCCAGCCTGGGCGCAAGCCCTGGGTCGCCTGGGGCCTATGGCTACGACCCCGACTCCCAGGCCCTCACCCGGTACACGGTCGACGCCACCGACGCCGTCTACCTCACGGGGCAGATGAATTCTGGGCACGTCGGCCGTACGGCTCTGCCCAAATGTGGCTCGCCCCCTCACCACCCGGCCTGCCAGCTCTCGGCACCGGTCGTTGCCTGCAGTTTGATCAAAGCGAGGGGGGACTGGCCTCTGGAGAGGGGGCGCTGTGATGTTCGCGCTGCTCGGACGGTTGGATGTGCGAGTGAATGATTCTCTGTGGAACAGGCTCTCGGTCGAAGCGCGAGCAGAGGTGGACCACCTGGTTGGCATCAGGCGCAACATGCAGGCCATCGCGGTGATTCGCGAGCGCGCCGGGCTGCCGCGGCCTGACTTCAAAGAGTGTGTTGCCCTCCTGGACCAGCGCTTCACATTCCTGCGGAAGTAGGTGGTGGCGCGCGATAGGGCCGCGCGGCACCATCAGCCAGCGCGCCAGGGATGAAGGGGCTGGTCATGCACGTTGCCGGCCCCCGCCCCTGCTGCCGACCTCTTGCTGAGGAACTGCCTGGCCCGGCACTCCCGCAGGTCGAGGTCGATGAGCTCGTCGTCAAGGCAGCGGAAGATCGCCAGCACATCGGGAGTCGCCAGACCCGCAGGTCCGGGCACTCAGCGTCCGCCGGGCGGGACAGCACGGGCTCCGCCCGGGGCACCGGAAGCACCGTCTCGCCTTCACACAGAGCATCGTGCGGAGTACTCGTCCGAGCGTGCACTGCACATCCAGGTCGCCGATTCGCTCGGTGTCTCCCGGGAGTCAGTGCGGCGCTGGGTGATGCAGTACGAGGTCGATGCCGGCCAAGTCGTAGGTGTGACCAGCGACGATCGTGAGGAACTGCGTCGGCTGCGG
Source organism: Streptomyces sp. NPDC060028 (assembly GCF_042736725.1). Lineage (NCBI taxonomy): Bacteria > Bacillati > Actinomycetota > Actinomycetes > Kitasatosporales > Streptomycetaceae > Streptomyces > Streptomyces sp. NPDC060028. The sequence goes on from NZ_JBHWVJ010000053.1 coordinate 43,932, forward strand.
GCGGAGAGCAAGCGGCTTCGTGAGGTCAACGAAGTGCTGAAGTCCGCGACGATTTTCTTCGCGGGGGAGCTCGACCCCCGAAACCGCTGATCGTGGCGTTCGCCGATCAGATGAGAGCTGCCGGGTATGCCGTCGAGTCGATCCTCACTGCCCTGAATCAGGCTGGGCTGAAGATCGCGGCACGAACTTTGCGGGCCTGGTGTGCCCCAGCCGCCAGCACGAACCAGCTTCCGGCCCGGACCGTGAGTGACGCCCAGGTCGAGGACGCGGTCCGGTCACTGGCCTTCAGCACCAACGCGGTCGGGCGGCGTGTGCTGGCTCCGGAAGGGCTCTATGGCCGGCGCAAGATGCTGGCCCTGATCCGCCGGACCCTGCTGCCCGAGGCCGGGTTCGGGGCCGTCGACCGTGCGATGCGCTCGCTCGGCCTTGCTGGCGTCGTCCGTGGGAAAAGACCGAGAACCACGGTCCCGAACCCGGCGGATACCCGGGCTCCGGACCTGCTGGACAGGGATTTCACCGCGCCGGCACCGGATCAGAAATGGATCACCGACTTCACCTATGTCCGGACTTACCAGTCCTTCACCTACGTGGCGTTCATCGTGGACTGCTTCTCCCAGAAGATCGTCAGCTGGCACGCCTCCGTAAGGAAGGACGTGGAGCTGGTCGACGTGCCGCTGCGGATGGCACTGTGGCGCCGCGGCCACGAAGGAACCCCGTCCCGCGAGGCCAGTTGATCCATCACAGCGATGCCGGGTCGCAATATACGAGCGTGCGGTTCGCCGAGCACCTGCACATCCAGGGCATAAGAGCTCGTAACAGGATCATGAGTCGGGCTTGTTGAGGCGTCGCCAGCAGATGAGGCTGCAGGCGAGGGAGACGAACGCGTCATGATCGTGTTACGAGCCCTTAGCCGCACGCGACCCCTTGCTCCCGAACCTCTATTCGGAAGAACCCGCTCCAGTCTATGCATGAACCTTTTGCGTAAAGGTAGGACGGACCGGCATAGGAGGTGTAATTTCCGATATCAGAGGTCCATGACGCGGAATCCCCAGTACGCATCAGCGACGTCTGCGTCAGCTCCGCAGGGCCTGTTGCATTTCGAATGGTTACGGAGCAGTTGTATCCGGTTGCATTCGAATAAGTGAGGTAGGCTCTCGCACCGCTTCCTACATCCATCTGGCGAACCACCTTGTATCCGGACCCACATGCCCCGTTATAAGCAGCTGCGGCCGACGCCGTACCCGGCATTGCGATGACGGAGGCACCAGCTAAACCCAAGGCTACGCCGAGCGCAGACAGTCGCCTTCTGGTATTCGACTGGATGGCTTTCGTGATCTTCGATCCGAGCCTCATTCTAATCTCCTTGTGCCGAGTTTTGGATGCCTGTACAAGGATGTTTTGTAATCAGGGTCGCTCTATGCGCTCCCCCGCCTACATGCATGTGCGCTCCTGCGGCTGTTTGGTAGGCGTTCTATTTGCAATGAGAATAGAATTGCTCCGCATCACCGCCGTTGAATTCACCGCCCCAGTCGATACACGAGCCCTTGGCGTGGAGGTATACCGGCCCGGCGTAGTTGGTGAACTGGCCGGGATCATCCCTGTAAGAAGATCCGTCGTTCGATCGCTGGATCCAGGCATTCATGGGGGCCGGAGATCCGACACTTGCGCGAATCGTGACAACGCAGTTGTTGCCGGTCGCGGCCGAGTAAGTCAGATAAACCTTGAAAATACCTCCGGTCCACAGGGTGTCAATGAGCTTGTACCCGCTACCGCACTCGCCGTTGTATCCTCCTGCCGCATGGGCGGTACCGGGCAATGCCACCGCTGATGCCAGAACCATTGCCGCTGCTGAACAAAGGAAGCCAAGGCGTCTCGCTGCAGGTGTTTTTATTCGATCCGAAAGAAGCATGGCTTTCGACCCTCTCATATATGTTTTCCTTAGAGCGCAAGGCTAGGGCAAGGGAGGGGTGCTCGGTAGAGTTGGATTCAGGCCAGATGTGACAGGAGTCCGATGTTTACAGAGATGCGTCTCCTGATTTTTAGCCTCGGGCTTTCACGAAGTGGGCTGCCCGACGGGTGATCAGATAAGCAAAAAGTGCCTCTGACCAGCAAGAATGAGGACTGTCGAGGTCCTTATTCCTGCTCCAGCCGGAGGCACTTCTCGGGTCAGGGCTTCGGCGTAGTCGCGGCTTGAGTGGGTTTTCACGATGTGTGCCGGCGGTGGCCCGGACGCAGGACAGGCGCGAGCTTCCAAGATCATGTGGGTGTCGAGTCCAGTGATCCCTACGAAAGTCCGTGCCTGCCGTCGTATCCTCTCCGATCCCGCCCGTCCTTGACCAACTCCGTGACCAGCTCGATGCCGCGGAACACGAACTGCCCGGGCTGCTGACCCGGTTGGCCGCTGTCCCCGATCCGCGCAAGCCCCGCGGTGTGCGCCACGGCCTGGTGTATGTGCTGGCGCTGGCCGCCTGCGCCGTGCTGACCGGCGCGACCTCGCTCCTGGCCATCAGCGAGTGGGCTGCCGATGCGCCATCGGCGGTCCTGGACCGCATCGGCGCCCGTCGCTGCCCGTTGACCGGCATCCGGCCGGTGCCGTGCGAGACAACGATCCGCCGCACCCTGGCCCGCCTTGATGCCGATGCGCTTGACCGGGCGGTCGGCGCCTGGCTGGCCGATCGCCGCACTCAGCCCGGCCCGAAGACTCGCCGGGCAGTGGCGGTGGACGGCAAGAGCCTGCGCGGCGCCGCCAGAGCCGACGGCCGCAAGATCCACTTGCTGGCCGCACTCGACCACACCAGCCGTCTGGTCCTCGCCCAGCTGGACGTCGGAGACAAGACGAACGAGATCACGTGCTTCCAGCCCCTTCTGGACAACCTCGCCGACCTGGCCGACACGGTCGGTCGCGTACCCGACCCGTGGCCGTCCTGCAGGTCCTGCCGCGCAGCCTGTGGCACCGAACGGGCCTCGTTCCGGAGCCCGTCCTCGCCCGCTCCGGCGCGCGCGGACTGGCCACCGCACTGTTCCGCCCGCAGACGCCGCACCGCCGGGCGTACCAGGGGCCGACCCGGCGGCAGCGCTGGGTGCCTGTTCTGGAACTGGGACCGGACTGGCTCGCACCCTGGGCCCGGCTGGTGGCGGGGAACGCGGGTGACTGGACCCCGATGATGGCCCTTCCGGTCGGTGCCGAACCGCCTCCGGCCGCGGACCGCGGGCCTACGGCCACCGACCCCGCAACGCTCGTCGAGCGCTTCCGCGGCGAGGCGTCGCCCGGCGCGTTCGAGCTGGCCGGCTACCTGGCGGCCGTACCCCTCGTGCTCCCCGTGATGCACTCGGTCCAACGGGCCATGATGCCCCGGTCCGGCAGCACCCACCTCGCCGAGTTCTTCCTGTCCGGGCTGCTGGTCCAAGCCCAGGCCCAGCCCGGTTCCGGCGGCGATCCGGACCTGACGCTGTACGAGTTCCGGCCCGGCGTCCGCGAGGCGCTGCTGGACACCCTGACCCGCCGTGAGTCGCTGCGGGCTCTGGACGTCGTCAGCCGTGTCTCCGGCCGGGTCGCCCGACGCCTCGGCGGCACGCTCGACTTCCGGGCTCTCGTCCCGGCCCAAGGCGTCCCCGACGGCCGACAACTCCCGGCGAACAGCCAGCCCTTCGCCCGGGTCGCCGCGAAGGTACTGGCCGGGGTCGGCGGGGAGTACAAGGCCTTGGCGCAGGCGCTGGCCGAGGCAGCGGACGCACCGGAGACCGGCGACCGGCCGACGGCGCCGCCGGTCCAGCCGCTCACCGCACGACACGGCCCTGGGCCGGACGGCGCCCGGGAAGCCTCCGCGCGAAGCACCCTGGTACTGGACGACCGCCGGGATCCCCTGGAGTTGATCCACGCACTCGTGGCGGCGGCGACCGTCCGTGTCCACAGTGACCGGATCGGGAACCGGTTCATGGGCAGTGGCTTCTTCGTCTCGCCCGGCTGGGTGCTGACCAGCGCCCACGTCGCCCTGGCCGGAGCCGCCGGCCTGCCGGGCGACGGGCCGCGCAGGGTGCGGATCGGCTTCGGCGACCGGCTGATCAGCGGCGTCGTCGAGTGGCCCAGCTCCGATCGCCGCCCTTGGACCCCCAGCCGGTCGACGCCCGACATGGCGCTGATCCGGGTGCTCGACCCCGTCGACCACCCCTGTGTCTCGCTCACCGAACGGCCCCCCGGCAGCTACGTCCCCGGCCGGGACACGGCGTGGTTCGGCTGGAGCGCGGAGTACGGAGAGGCTCTGTTCCGCGGATTCCACGGCGGCACCCTCGACGGCGGGCTCCAAGGACCGGACGGCGAACAACTGCTGAGGCTGACCCATGCGACCGAACTCCCGCCGGGCATGTCCGGCGGCCCGGTGGTGGACATGACCCACGGCGAGGTCATCGGGGTACTCACGGGCTCCAGGGAAGGGAACGGCGCTCTTGCCGTACCGGTCCAGCAACTGCGACGGCTGCCGTTCCCCGCCGACCCGTACGCGGACCTGTATCAGCAGGTGTTCACCGCCCACGACCTGTACCACGCCGACCGCCACTCCTCCGACCACGGCCCCGATGCCACCTGGACCGAGGCGCGCAGCGCGCTCGACACCACCGTTCGCAACACCCTCGCCGCCGGCGGGCGCACCGAGTTGCTCGGGATGCTCGCCCGGCTCCCGCCCCCTGCCGGCCCCGAGGTCCTGGAGGACATCGTCACCGCGGTCCATGGTTTCGCGGTCCCGGGCCAATCTCCCCGGCCCCGGGCCTGGCGGGACGGCCTCGGCATGATCTACGGCTTGGAGCACGCCCCCGGCGAACTGGAGTCGGCGCTGCGGTACGCCGTCCACGCCGCCACCGTTGGCCGGCCGCACGCCGAGGTGACCGCGGCGGAACGCGCCCTGTGGGACTGGTCCCGGACCATCGCCGAAGGCCAGAACCGCGGGGTGCGCCGCGTCCTCGCTGAGGACTACGAGTCCCGGCTGCGTGCCCGCAACGATGCCACCCGGCCGCGAACCTCCGACGAGCGGCGGCCCGAGGTGCTCTTGGAGATCCTCACGGCCGGCTGGGACGACATCTACCACTGGCGTGTCGGCATTGTGTCGAACAGCGACGCCAGGGTTTCCCCAGTGGACAGCGGCAGAATGTCGGGCATCGACATCGCGGACCCGGAGAGCCCACTCACCCTGGCACTCGCCGAGGCGTTCCGCCGCTGCGACAGGGCCGACCGTCCCGCTCCCCTGCAACTCGCGGTCCAGCCAGATCTGTTCGGCATCCCTGTCGACGGCTGGCAGCTGGGCGACCGCACACTTGGCGCCGCGCGCCCGGTCATCGTCCGCCTGGCCGACCGCCAGACGACCACCGACGACCCCCTGCTGACCGAGGAACGCCGCGAGCGCTGGCGCACGCTCCACAGCTGCCCGCCGGTCCCTGTGGTGCTGGACGGCGAAGGGCACGCCCCCCGGGGCAGCGGCAGGCCGAGCTACAGACCCTGCCGCCCGAGACCCTCCCGGTGCTCGTCGGCAGTGGCCCCAGCTCCGAAATGCTGCACGAGCTGATCGGCGCCGGCCACTCGGTCGTCCTCTGGCGCCGCGAACCGGTCGCCCCGGGCTCGTCGTACGCCGACTTCGAGCAGGGCATCGACCACCTGGTACGCGAAGCCCGCACCCCCGCGGCCCTCCCCGCCGCCCTCGCCGAACTCCGCGCCCAGCTGGCCGAAGGCGCCCCGGAGGCGCACTGGGCCAGCGGCCCCGCCCTGCTGTACGACGACCCGACCCGCCCCCTGCCCGAACCGGGCCCCCTGACGGGGGATCTCTGAGCTTCAGCGCAGCAGGGCGCGTTCGTCCACGTACCGGGTGGGCGTGCCCAGGAACAGGTCCTCCCGGGCGGAGCCGTACGCGATGTTGAGGGTGTGGAGCCGGTAGGTCCACAGTGGCCGGGCCAGCCGAACGCCGGCGGGCGCCGCCATCTGCGCGGCATCCCGTACGGGGTCGCGACCGGCAGCACCTGCAGCAAGCCGTCCGCCGCCTCCAGCAGCACCCCGGTCTCCGGTCCGCCGCTCGGCAGGCCGTCGTACGCGCTGAACCGCGGCCGAAAACCCTCGGCTTCGTCCATCAGCACCTTGTGCACGAACGGAGCCTCCCCGGTCGGGATGGGACAGGCCTTCGCCGCCCAGCGGCGCCCGCCACGTGAGCCGCCCGCGTGGCTGATCAAGCACGGAGTCGGCGCGGGCCGGCTGCCGGTCCGCGTCCACCCCGGGGACTGCTGGGACACAGCGAACCGCTGCTCGGCCCTGAGCACTGAGGAGGCGCGCCGGGCCCTGGCCGAGGGCGTACCCGGCTGCCCCCAGTGCCGTCCTCACGTCACCCTCGGAGTGCTGGAGTGAGCGGGTAGGGGCAGGGTGGAGGGATGAGCCCTGCTCTGCGTGTGGTCGTCTATCCGCCGGACGCCGAGGGCGGGCGCCGGGTGCGCTGCGACGGCGAGATCCTCGGCCCCGCCGACCTTCTGGAGTTCCTGCGGCGAGCCGGCCTGGACCCCGACGTCCGCCTCGACGACCCGCTCCTGATCGAGTGGCGCAGCGGCGAGCCGGCCGTCTGGAGCCCGGACACCGGCGAGGAGTGAGCGCAGCAGTGCGGCCCGCCACCCGGTAAGGGTGGCGGGCCCCCCGGGGGGGGGGGGCGGGGGGTGATGGCGCCCGGGCCCGCGAACCGGGGGTAACCCGCCCCGCGCCCCCCCCCCCAAGTGG